>CAMYOI010000110.1:2406-6588 GCA_947259955.1 uncultured Gammaproteobacteria bacterium | reverse complement strand
GTAACTGATCTTGCGATCCAGGTCCTTGAAAACCTGCCAGCCCTCTCCCGACATGTTTTTGAAACGCACCAGCCTGGAGTTGAGCGAATCCCCGACGTAGATCCACCGGTCCTTGTCCACGCATATGCCATGGGGGGCGCTGAATTTTTTCCCTACGCCCGAAAAACTCGCCCAGCCCTCGCCCTTTAGATTGTCGATCTGGACGATGCGCGAGCCCCAACCGCTGCTGATCAGCAGACCGCCGGTCGGAGATACGGCCATATAGTGGGGCGATTGGAAGGATTCGCCGATCAGAGCTGGATCGAAATATTCGAATCCTTTGAATTCCGGAAAATCGAAGATCGCGAGCCGGTTGGTGAGCAGTTCCGTGGCGACATACCTGCCCTGGAACGCTATGATATCCGCCGGGTTGTTTATGCCTTCGGTGAGCAGCGCGGAGGGCTTTTCGATGTCTGGCGCCCCGGGAAAGGGCTGTCCTTCCCCGTTTACCGACGAGGGGAGCAGGACGAGAACCAGCCCGGATACCACGCAAAGGAGAATCCCCTTCACCTGCCTCCTTCAGGGTATACCGATCAACGCCAACCAGCGCGATCCATAAGTTTCACCGCTGCAGCATTGTATTCGCCAAGGGACGCAAGGTTGACGGTGTCCGCCTTGAACTCGCCAAACGACGTGAGCGTTTCGCTCATGTCCACACCCGCCTTTACCGGATACTCGTGATTCACTGCAGCATACCACTTCTGAGAATCGTCGCTGACCAGGAACTCAAGCAATCTGATCGCATTCTCTTTGTTTCGTGAATGCCTGATCACACCTGCGCCGCTGACATTCACATGTGCGCCACGATCGTCCTGGTTGGGCCAGATGATTGCCATCTTTTCCGCCGCCATCCTTTGCGCATCGTCTTTGTCGTCGTTCAACATACGCGCCAGGTAGTACGTGTTGGCGATTGCGATATCACACTCCCCCGCGACCGCGGCCTTGATTTGATCACGATCGCCGCCCGCGGGGGATCTTCCAAAATTACCCACCAGACCCTCCGCCCATTTTTCTGTATCTGCCTCGCCATTGGCCGCAATCATGGACGCAACGAGGGATTGGTTGTAGATGTTGCCGGAGGAACGGATGCAAATCCTGCCTTTCCAGCGACCATCGGCCAGGTCCTCGTAACGAGTGAGGGTTGCAGTATCGACTTTGCCCTTGACGTACATGATCGGCCGTGCCCGGAGCGACAACCCAAACCAGACACCGTCCGGGTCGCGATATTGCGCGGGTATGGCTGATTTTAGAATCGTCGAGTCGATGGGTTTAAACAACTCCGCCTTCTTGGCCCGGTGGAGACGACCGGCGTCCACGGTAACGAATACATCTGCCGGCGTGAGTTTTCCCTCGCTCTTGAGACGGGCGAGGAGCGCGTCGGCCGCGGCCGTAACCAGGTTGACCGTGATCCCGGTCTGATCGCTGAATTTGTCGAGAAGGGGCTTGATAAGGGCTTCTTTGCGGGCGGAATAGAGATTTACCTCGTCCGCCACCGCTTGATTCAGGCCAGTAAAAATAAAGATCAATAACCCCGCAATACTTACCGTCGTTGATTTTTTCATTAACACCCTATCCCGGATTCCAATTCTTAATGAGAATGATTCTCATTATGAATAATTTCTCAAGAAAAGGTCAAGATTTTTTTGAATTCGACGCGATCAGCCTGGAGCCAGATGTCTCTGTCTGAGAAGGGCCACGAACAGGATGATCGTCACCAGTAGAATCACCGGGATCACATAGAGACTTATTGCCTGCCAACCCAGGTAGTGGTGAAGCTGACCGGAAATCAGAGCGGTGATCGCCACGGTCACAAACACCAGTAGGTCGTTCAGCCCCTGGACCTTGCCCTTGGCGACGGCGTCGCGAGTCAACAGACTGGTCGCCCCGATGAAGCAGAAGTTCCAGCCAATGCCCAGCAGGACCAGGGAAGTCAGGAAATGCCAGTATGCGACACCGCCCAGATTGGTCAAGCAGCTCAGCAGCAGGGCGATAGTTCCCGCAATCATCACGCGATAGGCACCGAATCGTTCTATCAGGTGCCCGGTAAAAAAAGCCGGGGCGAACATGCCGAAAACGTGCCACTGGATAACGCTGGCGGTCTGGTTGAAGTGGAAACCGCAGCCGATCATGGCCATCGGAGTTGCCGTCATCAACAGGTTCATGACACCGTAGCCGACCATCCCGCTTGCCACCGCGATCACGAAATGCGGTCTGCGCAACACATCCATCAGCGAAATGGATTGCGCCTCGGCGGTCTCGCTTCGGGATTCTTTAAGACGCAGGCCCTGGATCAACAGGAGCGAGCAGCAATAAATCAACGCAATGCACGCATAGTTTCCCGAAAACTCGGTGCCAAAGGTTTCGCGAGTGAGTTTTGCCAGATTGGGACCCGCGAAGGCGGCCAGAACACCGCCGGCAAGAACATAGGAGATGGCACGGCTTCGAAGCCGGTCGCTGGCGGCCTCGGCCGCGGCGAATCGATAGTATTGACCGAATGCGTTGAAAGCGCCCAGCAGCATACTGCCGAGGCAAAAACCGATGAAAGACTGCTGCATGATCGACCACGCGCTGACCACTCCGCCGCCCACGCCCAACACCGCGCCCAGGGTAAAGCCCGCTTTTCTGCCAACCTCCTGCATCATCATGGATGCCGGGTAGGTGGTGATGATGACACCCACGAACATCAGGGCAAACGGTATGGTGGCCCACTGGGGCTGCGGCGCGATCTGCAGGCCAACCAGCGCCGTCGCGGTGACGAGCAGAGAGTTACCCGACATCATCAACGCCTGGCAAATCGCCAGAATAGCCACGTTGCGCTTCATTTCATCAAAGTTGCGGGAGACAACGGGAACGGTCGCGGCTTTCTATTCGGTCCGCGTCGGTAGCCTGAACACCGGAAGCAAACGCTGCGAGATTCGAAGGCCCTACATCACCGCGCCTGTCTGCCAGGGGACGAACTCGTTGTCCCCGAATCCCAGCGCCTCGCTCTTCGATTGGTCACCGGACGCGATCCTGACGATGCGGTCGAAGATCTCCTCGCCTTTTTGTTGAAGACTGGTATTCCCATCGATAATGTCGCCGCAGTTTATGTCCATATCCTCCTGCATGCGCCTATACATGGGCGTGTTGGTGGCAAGTTTGATGCTGGGCACCGGTTTGAATCCGTAAACGGACCCGCGGCCGGTGGTAAAACAAATCACATTCGCCCCGGAAGCGACCTGTCCCGTAATGGAGCAGGGGTCGAAGCCGGGGCTGTCCATGAATACAAAGCCCTTTTTACGAATGGGCTCCCCGTAAAGATAGACATCAGCCAGGTTTGATGTACCGCCTTTTGCAACGGCTCCAAGGGATTTTTCCAGTATGGTCGTCAACCCGCCGTTCTTGTTTCCAGGGGTTGGATTGTTGTTCATTTCCATGTTGTTTCGGCTCGTGTATTCCTTCCACCAGCGGATTCTTTGCAATAACTTTTCACCAACCTCTTCGCTTAGGGCGCGGCGGGTAAGCAAATGTTCGGCACCGTAAATCTCCGGCGTCTCCGACAATATTGCGGTCCCCCCATTCCCGACCAGGCGATCCACTGCCTGGCCGAGGGCGGGATTGGCGGTGATGCCGGAATAGGCATCGGAACCACCGCACTGAAGCGCCAGCGTGATCTCGGAAACCGGAACCGCCCGCCTCTTACTGGAATTCGCAACGGGCAGCATTTCCACGACCGCATCTATTCCGGCGGCGACCGTTTTTCTGGTGCCGCCGCCGGCCTGAATGGTCATTATGCGAAAGGTATCGGAAGCGTTGACGTTGTAGTCTTCCATGAACTTCGGGATCTGCATCACCTCACAACCCAGTCCCAACATCAGGATGGCGCCAAAGTTGGGATGGGAAGCGTAGCCCCAGAGAGTCCGCCTGAGCGTGTCGTAGGCTTCCCCCGAGGCGTCCATGCAGCAGCCCGTACCGTGGACGATGGGGACGATGCCGTCGACATTCGGATAGTTGGCCAGCACGCCCCGTTTTTCAACGGCGTCGGCAATGAACCGCGCCACGCTGGCCGAGCAGTTGACGGAGGTGACCAGACCAATGTAGTTGCGCGTACCGACCTTGCCGTTTTCCCGGATGAATCCCTGGAATGCCCTGCTTTCAAACGTT
>CAMYOI010000110.1:0-2333 GCA_947259955.1 uncultured Gammaproteobacteria bacterium | reverse complement strand
CTCGATAGCGATCTTGTGGCCCATTGGAATATCGTCATTGCACATCAAGTGCTCTATCGCCAGCCACTCACCCTTTTGCATCGCAGCGATCGACACCGCCACGTTGTCGAACGGATTCAGCTTGATCACCCCGGACGGGGAATTATTCGTCATAAGTGTATCCCGTTTGTTTCCAGCCTGGTTTCGCCGTGTCACACCAACAGTGATTGTGCATGAAAGCGGATATGGTCTCCGATGAATGTGGATATGAAGAAATAGCTGTGGTCGTAACCGGGTTGCATTCGGATTTCGACTGCTTGACCGCTCTCGTCGCAGGCCGCCTGAAACAGGTCCGGTCGCAACTGGCTTTCCAAAAAATCGTCCGCGTCCCCCTGATCTATCAGTATTTTGCTGGTCTTGTGTCCGTTCCGGACCAGTTCCACGGCATCATATGCCCGCCATGCATCTTCATCCATTCCGAGATAACCCTCGAACGCTTTACGGCCCCATGGCACCCGGGACGGCGCGCATATCGGCGAAAACGACGATACTGACCGATACGTTTCCGGGTGCTTCAGGGCCAAGGTTAGCGCACCGTGCCCTCCCATCGAATGGCCCGTTATTCCCTGGCGGGCCGGGTCTAGCGGAAACTCACCGAAAATCAGTTCAGGCAACTCGACGGCTACATAGCTGTACATTCTGTAGTGTTCGCACCACGGCGCCACAACGGCATCAAGATAAAATCCGGCGCCTGTACCAAAGTCATAGTCTTCATCTTCTCTCGGCACATTGGACCCGCGCGGGCTGGTATCCGGGACAATCAGCGCCAGGCCATGTTCTGCGGCAAACCGCTGGGCGCCGGCTTTCACCGTAAAATTTTCTTCGGTACAGGTAAGCCCCGACAGGTACCACAACAAAGGAAGCGGCCGTTCAGCGGGTGCCGGGGGCAGATACAGGGCAAATCGCATTTCCGTACCGGTAGTTTCAGATCGATGCCGGTACACACCCTGTTTACCACCGAAGCATTTTTGCAAGCTTATGGTTTCCATGTTCCGACCGCCTTGTGTTCAGGTATACATTTTGCGCCGCTGTACCGCGTCAGCGCATCGATGAGTCGGCTATCTTATTGTTTTTACATATAACTTCAATACAAAAACCCGGATTTTTGCAGCTCATTAATTTACAATGCGCCTTGAGGCACAAATACATCCATACGATACCCTTTTCATGACTCTTTGTTGTTACAAAAGATGGAGCTCTCTGTAATGTGGCACATTCGATCTGCATTGATCACGATTTTATTATTTGCCGTACCTCATGCCGGATATGCCAGCGTCACGCCGGATGTCCTTGTGGAAACGACGATCACTGAACTAATCGACCAACTCCAAGCGCAACGTCCGGAATTGGAAAAGGATAAACTGAAGCTCTTCGAAATGGTAGAGAATGTTGTCGTACCCCACTTCGAGATCCAGATGATCGCGCGACTGGTATTGGGAAAGCACTGGCGGGCGGCTAACGATGTACAGCGAAGCGAGTTCACGGAAGAATTCAAGAAGCTTATGATCCGAACCTACGCCACCGCGCTGTTCGAGTACACCGGCAGGGAAAGGATGGAGATAAAACCACTGCGAATGAAAGATGGAGACCAAAGGGTGAGAGTGGAAACGACGGTGATCCTGCCGAGTGCGCCCGCGGTACCTGTCCACTACTCCTTCATCCTCACCGAGGACGGCGACTGGAAGATCTACGATATCAAGATCGACGGCATCAGCTTGGTCACCACCTATCGATCATCGTACGGACAGGCCGTACAATCGAAGGGCCTGGATGCCCTGATCAACGAACTGAAAGAGAAAAACAATAATCTGGAGACTACCAGCTGATCGGCTGACAAACTCTCGCCCCGACCCCCTGAACCCGCTGAGATCCACTCCGCCCGGCTTGATTTCCTGCAATCGCGGTCCGCGATGGTTCCCGCTATCGTTCAATCGTTCTGAAAGCGCAGCTGACCCTCCACAGACTGTTCCCCGACCTCACCAATGCTGTCTCGATGGATCGCTCCAGGTGCGCTGCCGACGCCGTGGGACGATGCCAGTGATAATCCGCATGATTCAAAAACGATGTTTCGATATCTGATCCTGTGTCTTTCGCTCACCGTAGCGACGGCTTTGCCCGCAGAAGGTGAAGAGCGTTTGAAAATCGGCCTCGCCCTAAGCGGGGGCGGTGCCCGGGGCGCTGCCCATATTGGCGTGCTGCGGGAGCTGGAACGATTGAAGGTGCCGATCGACTATATTGCCGGAACCAGCATCGGCGCTATTATCGGCGCCGCCTATGCGTCGGGTATGAGCACG
>CAMYOI010000109.1 GCA_947259955.1 uncultured Gammaproteobacteria bacterium | reverse complement strand
TACTACCAGCCAGAACCCGTCTTCGAACACCGGCGCTGGTACGAAGAATCCCCGGTTGGAGATAAAGAAATGTTCCCCCAGCGGGATCGCCTGCTTGGGCGGCGGCAGGGTGGTGACGATGACGCCGTGGATCAGCAGGATGTGCAGCAGAACGGGGACATTTCGAGTGAATTCGATCACACAATACACGATGCGGCTGACCAGCCAGTTCTTGGACAACCTCATGACGCCCATCAGGAAGCCCAGAATGGAGGCTAGAATGATGCCGCAGACGGCCACCAGAAGGGTGTTGCCAATGCCGACCCACATGGCGAGCATGTGGGTGTCCCGCGAACTGTATTCGATGAACGGCGAGAACGTAATGTCGTAGGCCGCAGTCGACCACAGGAATTCGAAACTGAATTCCTTGCCAATCGCTTCCAGATTGATCGCGACGTTGCGTGCCGCAAGCGCCAGCAGGGCAAACAGCACCGCGATCGTGAAGATCTGGATAATGACCGAGCGGCTTTCTTCGTGGCGCCACAGGCGGGAAATTACGTTTCCGGAAGTGTCGACCGGTGGTGCATTTGTTGCAGGAGTCGAGTTCATGTCATCCAGGATCCTCTATCCAGCCAAGGAGAGTGCTCAGGCTTTAGGCCTGAAAAAGACTCGTGCCGGCTCCATGATCGAAACCGGCACGTATCTAATAGTTTAATGTCGCTGGTCCGCTGTTAGCGGAAGGGTGGTGAGTACTGCAGGCCACCGTCGGTCCACAGCGCATTCAGGCCGCGCTCCAGCCCGATTGGCGTGTTGGGTCCGATGTTGCGATCGAAGATCTCGCCGTAGTTGCCGACCTGCTTGATGATCTGGTAAGCCCAGTCGACGGGCAGGCCCAGTTCTTCGCCCTGGTTGCCTTCGATACCCAGCAGGCGCAGAATTTCAGGGTCCTTCGAATTCTTCATCTCGTCGACATTGGCCTGAGTCACGCCTTTTTCTTCCGCGGTAACGGTGGCGTAGTAGACCCAGGTCACGATATCCGACCACTGATCATCGCCGTGCCGGGTGGCGGGGCCCAATGGCTCTTTTGAGATAATCTCGGGAAGGATGACGTGGTTTGCTGGATCGGGAAAAGTCGAACGGGTCGCGGCGAGACCGGACGCGTCAGTGGTGTACACGTCGCAGCGGCCGGCCAGATAGTTCTGGCGCCCTTCATCGTTGGTTTCGATCGGCACGGCTTCGTACTTCATGCCGTTTGCGAAAAAGTAGTCCGCGAGATTGAGTTCGGTGGTGGTACCGGTCTGGATGCACACGGAAGCGCCGTCCAGTTCTTTCGCGCTGCCAACCCCCAGGTCCTTACTTACCAGGAAGCCCTGGCCGTCGTAGTAGTTGACGCCGTGAAAGCGCAGCTTGACGCCGACGTCACGGGAGAATGTTATGGTTGTGTTGCGCCACAGTACGTCGCCCTCACCGGAGTTGAGCAGGGTGAAGCGGGTTTTACCGGTGGAGGTTACCGCCTTGATCTTCTTTGCGTCGCCAAGCACCGCAGCGGCGGTTGCGCGGCAAAAGTCGACATCGAAGCCGTGCCATTCACCGGACTCATCCGTAAATGCAAAGCCCGGCACACCGGTGCTGACCACGCAGTTCAAGCTACCTCGCTTCTGCACATCCTCCAAGGTGCCGGCCTGGGCACCGCTGGTAATGCCCAGCGCGAGGGTAGCTGCGGACAATATGAGAGTAGGTTTGAATTTCATTTGAACTCCTCTGATTGGTGTTTCTAATTGAGTTGTTATCTTAACCGACCCGTCCGAGAGGCACACCCCGTGGACCAAAAAATCGGCATACCGAAGATGCATGCTAAAGCGTTGCAAATGATGGGGAATCCGGATTTTTTCTGAATAACGGTCCGAGTGAGTGACGCCGGTAAAAATCGCCGTCCGGCCCAATCCACGGCCACCGGCAAGGCGTGCCGGCGCTAAAATATCTGATCCTTCAGTTTGGCGACCTGCGTCGACAATCCATCCAGGCCCTCGCTGTCGAACGTCTTTTTGGCAATCTCGAAGTAGTTTCTCGCGCGCCCCTTGTTGTCGTTCGAGACGTAGAGCAGAGCGAGGGCATCGGGCTGGCGATGGTACATGGCCCGCTTCGACACGTTTTTCAACGATTTGTTTGCCAGTATGCGCAGTTTCCAGGCCCGGTCCTGGTCTCCTTGTGTGCGATAGTGGTTATAGAGTTGTCGGTAGTCACGAGCGCGTTCGATTTGGTGCACGCTCGCTTCGAACTCGGCATAACTGCGATCGATCTCCTGCTCTATGTCGTACAGTCTCCATTCCTCGATACCGGCCTGCCTCAGCACCTCCACGGCGGCGTTGGCTCGATGCAGTTGGCCCGAGGCGGCATACAGCCTTGCCGCATCCATCGCCGATTGTTCGGCTTCGAACGTGTTGCCGTTGCGGGTATGGAGCTGAGCCAGCGAGTAGTAGGCACTGGCCGCGGTGCCATAGCGGTTTGCGGGAAGAGATTCGTCGACCACCTGCCTGAAGCCCTGCTCGGCGGCGGACAGCTGCCCGTTGCTCAGCTGCCACCTCGCTACGAGAAGCCGGTCATAGGTGCCGCCCGCGCTGCGCGCGATTTGCCGCGATTTGAGGTGGGCTCGCCCCAGCTGCATGTAAACCTGGGCCGCACCGATCGTGTCCCCCAGGGTCTGATAGACATCGAGCGCCTCCAGCAGGTATACCTCCGCCGAATCCATATCCTGCTCCTCGATGGACAGCTGACCCAGTAGAGACATCACATGGGCCAGCTCATTCTTGTTGCCGCTGGAGACCGCCCCGGCCGCTTTGTTGAGCAGATGTTCCCGCAGCAGACCATATTCCTTCTGGTCCAGCAGCCGCGACAGCTCGGCGCTCATTTCCCGCACCGTTCGCGCGGTCCCGGAAATCAGCTGCCTTTCCAATTCCGGATCGAGCTCGAAACGGTTTGTTTCGTCTGCCACCGGGACCTCGATGTGCTGCGTCCAGTCGGCCATGGGCCGATAGGGATCGGGCTGCTGGTTTAGGAGATATCGTACGGAGAATAGCGCGGTTACGGATAGCAACCCGACGATAACGAGATAGTTGTGTCTCAGTGAATCCATGGCCAGATTGTCCCTGGTGGAATTCGGAGTCCCGCTATTTTAACGAAAATGGGTTTGAAATTGGAACTTTTTTCACTTCTACTTCGTTGAAACCGCGGATTTTCCTGAAGTTAGGCGCAGATTGCCGCGCTTTCGCTGCAAGATCAGGGCAGGTTACCTGCCGCCGGATACATCGATGAAGCACCCGGTGGAATACGAGGCGGCGTCTGACAGCAGCCAGATTATTGCCTCGGCGACTTCCTCCGGGTGGCCCCCCCGCTGCATCGGCACGCCCGCCTTGACCCGATCCACCCGGCCGGGCTCGCCGCCGCTTGCGTGGATGTCCGTATAGATAATACCGGGCCGGACCGCATTGACACGGATGCCTTCCGCGGCGACCTCACCCGCCAGGCCTATGGTCAGCGCGTCTACCGCCGCCTTGGAGGCGGCGTAGTCAACGTATTCTCCGGGCGATCCGAGCTTGGACGCCATGGATGACACGTTTACGATCGCACCGCCCTTTCCTCCGTATGCGGACGACATGCGTTTGACGGCCTGCCGTGCGCACATAAAGCAACCCGTTACGTTGGTTCTCATGATTCGATCGATACGGCCGGCGTTCATGGCGTCGACCCGCATCTGCGGAGCCAGAATACCCGCGTTGTTTACCAGCGCGGACAGGACGCCGAGTTCCCGGTCCGAGGATTCGAACATGTCGATGACATCGGCCTCCATGGAGACATCGGCGCGGACCGCAATAGCCCGTCCTCCACGCTGCATGATCTTTCTGACGACATCATCGGCAGCGGCCTTGTTGTGAAGATAGTTTACGCACACGCCGTAGCCGTGATCGGCCGCGAGAAGCGCGGTTGCCGCACCGATCCCGCGGCTCGCGCCGGTGACGATAGCCGTTTTGTCTACCATCGGCAGATCCCCTTGTTCAACCCAGTTTGGCGCCATTGGGTACCGCCTGTTCCGGCACCGCCAGTACCACGCTGCCATCTTCGCGATAGAAGCCTGTGACGAGACATTCAGACCTCATTGGCCCGATTTGCTTCGGCGGAAAGTTGACTACCCCGACGACCTGTTTTCCGATCAGCTCGTCGGCCGGGTATAAGTGGGTGACCTGAGCGCTCGATCTGCGGCTGCCGATTTCCGGTCCGAAATCCACCGTTATCTTGTACGCGGGTTTCCTCGCCTCGGGGAACTCCTCTGCGTCGACTATCGTACCGGCACGCAGTTCAACGGCTTCGAACTCGGACCAACTGATTTCTTTCATGTTGCCTCTATCTATTGTCGTTGCTCAATTTAAGCCCTAGCCCGCATATTGCACCAGACCGGCGCTCAGCCAAACCTGTCCTGCGTCATCGCTCGGGATACTGGTGCACTATACGGGCTAGGCGATTTCGGACAGAGCCGTGGCGCAGTTCATCTCAAGCTTCAGTTCGAGCATGTCGTCGGCCCGTGTCCGGCCCAGGTTGACCGCCGCGATCGGGATCCCGTTTTCCTGCGCGAAGCGGCAAAACCGGAAGCCTGAATAAACGATCAAAGAAGAGCCCACGACCAGAACACCGCGGCTTTCGCTCAGCCTCTTAAATGCCCTGTTTACCCGGGGCTTTGGCACCGACTCGCCGAAGTATACGACGTCGGGCTTGAGCGTCCCGTCGCATTTCATGCAGTTCGGAACCTCGAAAGCGGACAGGTCGATTTTATGCAGCCGCATGTCTCCGTCGGGTGCAATGGCGGCATCCCGACCGATGAACGATGGGTTGCGGGAAATAAGTACGGCCTGGATGGAATGACGCGGATATCTTAGCCCGCATTCCATGCACACCACCCAGGCCAGGTCGCCGTGCAGTTCGATGACGCGGTTCTGTCCTGCCTTGCGGTGGAGACCATCCACGTTCTGTGTGACCAGGATCTTTACAAGATCCTTGCGCTCCATCACCGCCAGCGCCTGGTGAGCGTCGTTTGGCTGCGCATCAAATACTCGCGGCCATCCCAGCATGCTCCTGGCCCAGTATCGCTGCCTCACCGAATGGTGCTGTATAAATTCCTGATACTGCACAGGCTGGGTATGCTTCCAGTCACCATTGACGTCGCGGTAGTCCGGTATCCCGGAATCAGTACTGCATCCAGCGCCCGTCAATACGAACAGGGGATGGTTGCGCTCGACAAAATCCCGCAGTCGATCCCCCGCTGCGTCGGATTTAGAAGTGCTAAACAATTGCCGGCTCATAATCTATGTAAAATAGAGACAGACCCATCCAGTTTAAACCTCAACTTGCGGATTCGTATCGTCAACCATGTATATCAACCTCTCTGAACTCAGTGAAAGCCAGGTCTATTTCACCATGACCCAGACGGTCATTCCCAGGCCAATTGCCTGGGTGTTGTCGAAAAACAAGAGCGGCAGCTACAACCTGGCTCCCTTTTCGTATTTCAACGCGGTTTGCAGCGATCCGCCTTTGGTCATGATATCCATTGGAAAGAAACCGGATGGCAGCTACAAGGACACGCTGGTCAATATTGAACAGCGTACGGATTTCGTAATCCACATCGTCAGCAAGGAATTGATCGAGCCAATGAACCAGAGCTCGGCTACGTTGCCGGCGGAGCAGTCGGAGCTCGAGCTGACGGGCCTGGCAACGACGTCGATGCCAGGGTGTCCCTTGCCCAGGCTCGCTGACGCTCATATTGCATTCGCGTGCGTGCGGTACGAGATCCACAAAATTGGCGGATTGCCGCAGTCCCTCATCCTGGGCAGGATGACCGGCATCCATGTGGATGACGAAGTCGTGGATCTGGACGAAAAGGGTCGGACCAGGGTCAACGCCGAACTTGTCGACCCCGTTGGCAGGCTGGGCGCCAGCGAGTACGTAAGTTTCGGGGAGAAGATCCGGCTTTCCCGTCCTGTCTGATACCGGGTCATACACGAGTAAGCGGCCGCAGATCACTCCCCATGGACGCCCGCGGGCTGCATTGGGCAAGCCCCAGACCGTGTTACACTGGATTTTTGGACACGACTTGCAGACGCAAAGAGATCACTGTTCGATCCTGGTGAAAACCTGGGCGATCTCGTCACCTCTTCGGTAATTGGGCAGTCGCCTGGTGATTTCGGCCAGCGCGGTCTCCCGCTCGGCCTCCGTGTCATACCAGTGGACGCTTTCCCAGTCGTCTCCCAACAAATGTGGAAGACGCATCGGGTTGTCTTCGGTCAGAGTAATACGGATCCCATATTTCTTCATCCGGGCATCGTCCTGTTCAGATCTGACTATTTGCACCGATGTTGCGGAGCTAAATTGATGACTTTCTCCGCTGTGAGTTTTGCCACCTGATCTACGGTGACCTGGTTTTTCTGGGCGATCTTCTCGTATTCCGCTCTTCGCTTTGCGTTGATGTTCTTGACCATTTCCTGGACATCACCGGGGGCACCCGCGTTTGCCATAAGGAAGCCGTTGGTTTGTTCACAAACCTGCCCGTTGGTTTTCGCCGCGCCCAGATTTACTGCCGATGCGGGGGTGGCAACGAACAAAGCAAGAATAATAACGATTGAACTTTTGTGCATTTTTGGTTCTCCAGCACTAAAACAAGTCTTCGTTCTCGGACAGCAGTTCTTCGATGTCCCTTTCGACCTTGACTCTTATTTCATGATCGATTTTAACATTGAGGTTGATTTCAATTGGTTTCTCTGGCGCCTGGACCTTCACGGTCGGGGCGCACCCGTATATTAGAAATGCAACCGGTACCGCCAATAAAAGCCTGGATCGCATAAAATAAGGCCTCGATTCAACTAATTCGCTAGTTTACCCCATCTGACAACGGGCCAAGAAGGATGCGGATGACATTTTTGGAAGATTTTATTATTGCTGTTCCTGGATCTTTCTCAGGATCTCGTGGTCGAAATCGCCGGTTAACAGGCTCGCCGCCAGCAAACCCGGCAGTGTGCCCGACAGATTCACATTGAATGCAACCGGGAACCCGTCATAGAGCGACGGGTTCCGGCCTTCGATCCTGGCAATGATGGAGTAGTCGCCGCTGTACTGGTAGTTCAGCGTCGCATCGAGAAGTTCGTACCGAAAATCCTTCAATGCCTGCATGGCGATATTGTCAAATTGGGGTGATGTATCCGCTCCGGCGTTGTAGCTGATGTGTCCCGTGGTCGTGTTTTTCAATCGTCCGTCATCGATGGCGATCGCTGACTGTTTAAAGCGTACGGGTATCGTCCCGCTCAGTCTGCCGCTGCCTTCGAGGCCGGTTCGGTCGATCATTTCAAAGATCTGCTCGAGTCCTATTTCGCTGACTTCGAAGTTTACGCTCAGTTCCGGGCTGTCAGTTGATATAAACATCGGGATGATTTTGACCTGCCCGCCCAGCACCGACATTTCAGCCTGGTCGAGATGAAATCCGGATTGCCATCTGCCCAAAACGGCAAGTTCCTCAACTTTGACGCTGTTGGCTAGATCGATGGACGGAAACCGCCCTTCGAGTTTCAGCGCAGGCGTGATGAGGTCCGACGACTTTATTTCGAGTGACGCGTCTTTAAAATCCAATCCCAGGAAACGGCCCTCGGCGCCGGTGACACTCAATCCGAAGCGGTTGTCGTAATGGTCATTGTCCCAGGTCCAGGTGAGCAGGCCGGTGGCGGACCCTGCCAACAGTTTGAGATCATACTGGTGTTTGCCGAGATAGGTTCTGAATGGCTTGATCAGGTCCGGCAGCGTCGTATCGAGTTCGACCCTCGCCTCGCCGCCGTTGTCTCGAATGGATAGCGTCCAGTCGGCTTCCGGCGGGCCGCCGAGATTGGCAACGCCTTTGATGTCGAGGGAATTGTCGCGCCATTCCCACTCAGCCTGTAGTTGAGCCGTGGTCATATATGCTGGCCACTGGTTGGTATGCGCACCCGACAATGTCGCGTCCCCGCTGGCGAGCAGGGGCGGGGTGTCGCTTAGGTTGATGCTGGCTTCGAGGGTTTCGACACTCAGCTGGATCGGGTCGCTGAACTCGGCGCCGCGCAATTCGATGTGAGCCTGCTGCCGATCGTGCAGGTACCATCGGGTCATCTCCGCCTTCAGGTCCAGGTCACCCGAGCGATAGAATGCCACGTTCGCGACACCGCTTCCCACCAGCGCTTCAACATTGCCCTCTAAAATACCCTGACCGATCGCATATCCCTTCGGCAGGGCGGCGCTGAGTGAATACACGTCCATCATCAGTTCATCTACCGTTGTAAGATGGAAGTCTCCGGCACGAGACAATGTAAAAGTCCAGCCGCCGTCATCGGGCCGAAGATCGCCGGCCAGCATGCCGCTGGTGTAAAACAGGTTTGTCGCAATCCGCTGAAAATCCAGGTCGATGGAGGCAGCCCATTGGCCTTTGTCGTTGCGCCTTCCCTCGGCCTGCAGATCTCCCGCAGCAAACTCGATATCGTTCAGAGGCTGAGTGATTTCCAAAGGCAGTAAGTTGGATCCGCGTGACCACTTTAGGGCAGGTTCGAGTCGAGCGGAGAACTCGAACGACGCTATTTCCGCATCAACGACTTCGATCCGCCCCCACCCGATTCTCTCCTGGTTCATGTCCGTGAGCGACAGATCGAACGCCGAGAGTGCCGCATCGGTGCTGATCCGCAGGAGCGAATGCCGGTCAGCGGTGCTGAAGATAAATGCATCGCCGGAGGCGCTGAAATCGAGCGGTCCCTTGAATTCGTAGATATCGCCATAGCTGAAGTGGAGCAGTTCTACGGAGACTTCCGGCGGCAAGACAATCGCCGTTTCTCCGGCTGCGGAATGTGAAATGGCGATGGGGTTGTGCTCTACGCGCGCTCGTTCGATCGTTACCTCCCCTGGCTCCACGCGGCGTAGATCGTACAACACGGTGGCATTTTCGATATCGAACGCAGCGGTCCCTGTCTGCATCCGGGCGTGGCCCGTTAACCGGCTAATCTCGGCGGCGCGGAGCCCGATTGCCTTTATGTCGAGGGCGGTGATCTCGATGGTGTCGCTGTTCAGCAAAGGGGGCAAGAGCGCGCTGACGATACGGGCAGTAAAAATCCAAAGCGTTATAGAAACGACGACAAGAATCGATACAATATAAAAAGTGGCGGGTCCTTTGATCATCTTTTTCGATTATACGGTAAAGTCTGTTATTGCCTTGGTGAATCATGAGAATCGAGACGAGAAAGATTGTCGTTGACGGTGATACGACGGTATCTTCGGAATGGGCGGTGCCTGATCGCTACCTGGCGCGCCGCGGTGGATACGCTTGCACGCGACGATGGGCTGTCCCCGTCGCGCATGGTGCCTTCCGGCAAGAGTCTTAAGGGTCGCATGGCGTCGATACTCATCATTGCCGACACCGCATTCGACTGGATTGCCGGAGTGGTGCCGGCGTGATTGGCGTCGAACGATTCAAGGCATTACTCCTGCAGCAGCGGCGGACCTTGTTGGACATTGCGGCAACCGACGAAAAGGGTGCGCAGACGGTAGAACTGGATCAGACCCGTGTGGGCCGGTTGTCCCGTATGGATGCACTGCAGCAACAGGCGATGTCCCAGGAAGCCATGCGCCGCCGCCACTCGGCGCTGCAGAGTATTGACAGCGCACTCGCGCGTATCGAATCTGGAGACTACGGCTACTGCATGGACTGCGGCGAGGAGATCGTCAACGGCAGGTTGGAAATCGATCCAGCGGTCCCGCTGTGCGTCAAGTGCGCGGGGAAATTGGAATCGTAGGGCTGGATTTCCTTCCGGTCCCTGAGCGGCGGAACGGATTTGAATTTCACGCTCTCATTATCGTCTTTAACCTTCAGTGTTCTGAGATTCCCCACAATTGCTGCAGCCGCCGGTCCCGGCCGCAGCCGTAGCGATACATTTTGTAGCGGATCGGGTTCCTCACGTAGTAATCCTGGTGATAGTCTTCCGCCGGGTAGAATGTGCCGGCCAGGGTTATCTCAGTCATCACCGGTTCATTAAAAGTTTTGGTTCGTTCGACATCTGCCTTCGACTTTTCAGCTGTGCGTTTCTGATCCTCATCGTGATAGAAAACGCCTGGCCGATACTGGCTGCCCTTGTCACAAAACTGTCCGTCGGACTCGGTCGGGTCGTGGTTGATCCAGAACGCATCGAGGAGTTCTTCATGGCTGATCTGTGCAGGTTCGTAGACGATTTGCACCGCCTCGGTGTGGCCGGTGCTCCCGGAAGACACCTGCGGATAACTGGGATTATCGGTTTGGCCTCCGGTATAACCCGAGGTCGTGGAAACCACACCGTCCAATTTGTCGAATGGGCCTTCCTTGCACCAGAAACAGCCGCCGGCAAAAGTCGCCCTGGAAAGGCCCTCCAGAGAGGCCCCCGCTTCCGTCGATATTGCCGTATTCTGCGCCTGTACGCTTGCCAGAACGAATGCGCCACCGGTAGCGCTGATGCATAATAGGCTTAAATAACGTGTTTTCATTGAGCTGGCTCTTTGCCTGAGGTTTTGAACTAAGACCCGACAATCAACGGAAATGTTTCTTGCTGGACGGTAACATTTTGGCTGTTACGGACTGGTTTTTTTGGGCTTTTCATGGCAAATTTCGGATATTCGAGCCCAAGACAGCTCCGCCCGGGCCCGGTACAAGTTGAAAATGTTTGGATTCGACAAAACAGAACTGCCCGAACGGGGCAGCGCATTGCCTGGTCGCGAACATCGCATCGCGGTTCCCGAAACTCATTTCGTAATCGGCAATCCGATGACGTCCCCATTTCCGCAAGGCATGCAGCGGGCCATGTTTGGAATGGGTTGCTTCTGGGGCGCGGAAAAGCGTTTCTGGGAACTTGAAGGCGTGTACACTACGGCCGTGGGGTACAGTGGAGGCTATACGGCGAATCCGACCTACCGTGAGGTCTGCACCGGCAAGACGGCGCATAATGAGGTGGTGCTGGTGGTATTTGATCCAGTCGTCGTTACCTATGAGGCATTGCTGAAGGTATTCTGGGAGTCACATGACCCGACGCAGGGCATGCGGCAGGGGAACGATGTTGGAACGCAGTACCGCTCCGGCGTCTATACTTACAGCGAAGAGCAGAAATCGGCCGCGTTGGCCACAAAGGAAATGTACGACGAGATGCTCAGGGCATCCGGATACCCGTCGATAACGACAGAAGTTCTGGATGCCGGAGAGTTTTATTACGCTGAGGATTATCATCAGCAGTACCTGGCAAAAAATCCAGGTGGATATTGCGGATTGGGTGGTACGGGTGTTTCCTGCCCGGCACGACAAACCGCTTAGTAATGCCGGAATAAACAACTGATTCTTGAGGGTTTACCAGAACATCCGCCGGGCGGTGTTCACTAGCCAGCGCATTTGCAGCTGTAGCTATAACGAATAAATCCGGGTTGTCGCAGTCACAATCGGTTTTATATGGGCGTCTTCGCCGATCAAATAGGTGCGCGAAGTCGGTTTCGTAAATGATTTATCAGTCAGGAAATTGAGGAATCAATGCAGATCTACATTGGAAATCTTCCTTACGATTTTACCGAGGAAGAGCTGAGAGAGATATGGAGCGTAAGTCAGAGGGAAAAGACGCTATTCAGGTCCTCGATCAGAGTGCGGTGAGGGGTAGAAACATCCGTGTCCATGCAGCGCGGCCCAGAAATGGACGATCACAGCGCAGCAAGAACAAGAGAAAAAATCACGATCAATCAAACGGCGAACAGCAGTCCGATTCCTCCGACGAGTTTCCTGGGAAAAAAGAAGACCTGGCCGTCGGATAGTATTCACGCTGCGGTACCTTCGCGCCGGGCGCGAGCCGCCCGTTGAGCAGCAGTCCACGCAGTCGCTCGACCAACCCATCGTGCAGTGATCCGCGGGTCATGTAATCGACGGTTTGCACAAGCGCTTCTTGTTGGTTTATTCCAGCGCCCGCTCGAGCACGCGGACCACATGCAGCGCCTGCCTGTCGGTGCAGTCCTCGATCTGGTGCCGGCAGGACGTCCCGTCGGCTACGATAAGCGAGTCGCTACTTGCCTTCCGGATCGAGGGCAGCAGATCCGCTTCTGCCATTTGCATGGATATATCGGCGGTGTCCGCACCGTATCCGAATGCACCCGCCATCCCGCAGCAGCCGGATTCGATGCGCTCCAAAGTCAGCGCGGGGATCATTTGCAACGTCTGCTCGACCGCGTCCATCGCATCGAACGCCTTTTGATGGCAGTGGCCGTGCAGCAGCGCTTTCTGCTTCAGAGGACGGAGATTCATATTCGGCTTTTCCCTTGCGAGGAACTCCTCGAGCAACACGGCGGCACCTGCGATCGTGTCTGATTCTTCACCTGGCAGGAGACCGGGCAGTTCATCGCGCAGACTCAGCAGGCAGCTCGGTTCCAGTCCGACGATGGGAATCCCCTCCCTTGCCATCGGCAGGTAGCACTCGACCAGCCTTGAAATTTCGTGCGTGGCCTGCTCGACGAGACCGTTGGTGAGAAAGGTGCGCCCGCAGCAAAGAGGCCTGGGCTCACCGATCTCGGACCTGGGGCACAGCACCCGGTAGCCGGCTGCAGTCAGCACCCTGATCGCCGCCCGCAGGTTTTCCGGTTCGAAATAGGTGTTGAAGGTGTCGGCAAAAAGGACGACCGGGCGACCGTCAGTCGGACCGGTGGATTGAGGCGGTCGAAAAACATCGCGGCGCCAGGCGGGCAACCGGCGTTTGCGTGAAAATCCTGTCACCGGTTCGAGCATCGCGGCAAATCCCGGTATCTCATTGCGCAGGTTTGCCAATGCCGGAAATCGGGAGAGAAACGGCGCATATCGTGGCAGGTACCCAACGAGTCGATCTTGCAGGGACAGGGCGTGTGATTTTCTACGTACGGCAAGGGCCTCGATTTTCATCCTCGCCATATCGACGCCGGTGGGGCATTCGCGCCTGCATGCCTTGCAGCTTACGCAAAGTTTCATGGTGTCCAGCATTTCCTCAGAGGCCAATGCGTCCAGGCCCAGCTGGCCCGATATGGCGAGTCGCAGCGTGTTCGCGCGCCCTCGAGTAAGATCCTTTTCGTTTCTCGTAACGCGATATGACGGGCACATGGTGCCGCCGCTAAGCTTGCGGCACGCACCGTTGTTATTGCACATTTCTACGGCGCCCTGAAACCCGCCGGCATTTCCCGGCCACGCCGACCAGTCAAAGACCGTCTCGAAATCCTTGACCTCGTACCCTGGCGGATACCTGAAAAGCTCGCGGTCATCCATGTCGGGAGCGGACACGATCTTGCCGGGATTGAAGATGCCTTTCGGATCGAACTCGTTCTTTACCTGCTGAAATGCATTGACCATGCGACGGCCAAACATCTTGTGATGAAACTCGGAGCGCACGATCCCATCGCCGTGTTCGCCTGAGTGGGAACCCTTGTAACGGGTCACGAGTTCGAATGCCTCTTCCGCGATCGCCCGCATGGCGCGGGTGTCCTGATCGAGGCGTAAATTGAGCACCGGGCGCACATGCAGGCAGCCCACCGATGCGTGGGCGTACCACGTCCCGGTCGTGCCGTACTTGCCGAAGATGTCGGTCAGCTTCGCCGTGTATTCCGCAAGATCCTTCAGTTCCACCGCACAATCTTCGACGAACGAAACCGGTTTCCTTTCTTCCTTCATCGACATCATTATGTTCAGGCCGGATTTCCGAACCTCGAAAATGGCCGACTGAAAATCCGCTTCCACCGCTTCCACCACGCCGCCGCGCGTGTGCGGCGGGTTATTCCATCCGAATCCAAGATCCGCCATGACCTCGGACAACATTTTCAGGCGCCGCATATTTTCTCCCGCATCCTCTTGCGCGAATTCGACCAGCAGCAGAGCGTCCGGCTCTCCGCGCACGAACTGGTCGACTATGCGCCGATACAGGGGTATGTTGCGCGCAAGTTCGATCATGGTGCGATCGATCAATTCCACCGCGACCGGCTCCAGTTCGACAAGGTGCTGGGCGGCGTCCATGGCTGCATAGAACGTGGGGAAATGGCAAACGCCGAGAACCTTGTTTCGCGGCAGTGGAGAGAGTTTGAGTTCGATTTGGTGTGACAGCGCCAGCGTGCCCTCGGAACCAACCAGGAGGTGGGCGAGGTTGACCTCGCCGTTGCGGGGCGTCAGGGCATCGATGTTGTAGCCCCCGACCCGCCGCATGACTTTCGGAAAGCGTGATGCGATTTCTTCACTCTCGCGCTCGCCAAGGTCCAGCAGGTTGCTGATGAGTGTGGCGGGTGCGAGCGAGTCAGCGGAGCCCGAATCAGCACCGAGCACTCCAAAGCGGGCATCTTCGCCATTCGCCATGATTGCATCGATGGCGCTGACATTGTCGCGCATCAATCCATACCGTATGGAACGGCTGCCGCAGGAGTTGTTGGCTGTCATACCGCCGATCGTGGCTCGTGAGGATGTGGATACGTCTACAGGAAACCATAGGCCGTGCGGCTTCAGATATCGATTCAGCTCGTCCAGAACGATGCCGGGTTCCACCGTGCAGCGCTGGTTTTCGACATTCAGTTCGACCATCCGGTTGAGGCGTTTGGTAAAGTCGATGACCAGCGCGTTGTTGACCGTCTGTCCACATTGTGATGTGCCGCTGCCTCGCGGCAGCAGCGGGCAGCCAAACTCCGTTGCGTGGCGAACCGCGCGGCGAACGTCATCGACGTCGTATGGCACCATGACTCCCAATGGCATCATCTGGTAGATCGATGCATCGGTGGCATATCGGCCGCGGCTGAAATCGTCCAGCAATAGTTCGCCCTGCAGCTCGGCGCGAAGGCGCTGAATCAGGGCGGGGTTCAATTGTGGCGACTTGCTTGACATTGTCTTGCATTCATTATTGAATAATTTCGACATTCTGCACATTTCCGTGCAAATCAGCCAATCAGAACCTGGCAAGAGGGAAATCTATGCGACGTGCCGGTCCCCACTTCCTGCAAATTCCAGGTCCCTCCCGCGTTCCCGATCGTATTCTGCGCGCGATGGATTATCCCACCATGGATCACCGTGGTCCCGCGTTTTCGAAACTGGGTCAGAGGGTACTTGGCGGGATGCAGTCCATCTTCAAGACTGCCGGCCCGGTCGTCATCTACCCAGCGTCCGGTACCGGTGCCTGGGAGGCGGCCCTCGTCAATACGATGTCCCCTGGGGATACTGTCGTGATGGTGGAAACCGGGCACTTTGCCGGGATGTGGCAGAAGCTGGCGGTTCGACTTGGGTTGGATGCGCAAATTATTTCAACCGACTGGAGGCGGGGGGTCGATGCCGACGCGGTGGAAGACCGGCTTCGGTCTGATCACGGCAATACCATCAAAGCGATTTGCGTTGTGCACAACGAAACCTCCACCGGCGCAACCTCCCGCATCGGTGAGGTGCGCGAAGCCATGGACGCCGCGGGGCATCCGGCACTGCTGCTGGTCGATACCATTTCGGGCCTGGCATGCGCGGATTTTCGGCACGATGAGTGGGGCGTGGATGTCGCCGTTTCGGGCTCGCAGAAGGGTTTGATGCTGCCGCCCGGCCTGTCGTTCAACGCGATCAGTGACAAAGCCCTGGCGGCATCGAAATCCGCCGCCCTGCCGCGGTCCTATTGGGCATGGGAAGACATGATGGCGGTCAACGATACAGGCTATTTTCCCTATACGCCTGCCACAAACCTGCTCTACGGTCTGGCTGAGGCCATAGATATGCTGCACGAGGAGGGGATGGACAACGTGTTCGACCGTCATCGGCGGCACGGTAAAGCGACCCGAAAGGCGGTGGCGGCGTGGGATCTGGAAACGCAGTGCGTCGAAGAAAGGGACTTTTCTCCGGTTCTCACCGGGGTGCGGCTTCCGGACGGACATGACGCGGACCGGTTCAGAGGCATCGTACTCGACCACTTCGACATGTCGCTCGGAAACGGCCTGTCAAAAATTGCGGGTCGCGTGTTTCGCATCGGACACCTGGGTGACTTCAACGATTTGATGCTGGTCGCCACACTGGCGGGGGTGGAAATGGGCCTCGACATTGCCGGTGTTCCACACCAATCCGGGGGCGTGGCGCAGGCGATGAATTACCTGCAGCATGAAGCCAGAGGAGATCGGCGCAGCGAGGCGGCGTAGCCTCGCAGACGTTGACGCGGTATTTGCTGTTCAACACAACCTACACCTGGAGAGGGTAAACATGAAAATGACATTTAAAAAGTTCGTTATCGCAACCGCGCTGTCCATCGCGGCAACATCCGCGTTCGCGGAGAAAATAGTGCTCAAATACGGACATGTCGGTAAACCGGGCTCCCTGTTCACCGCCTCGGTCGAAGAATTCGCCAAACGGGCCAACGCAAAACTGGGGGATATGGCGGAAGTTCAGGTATTCGGTTCTTCCCAGCTGGGCAAGGACAAGGAACTGTTACAGAAGCTCAAGCTCGGGCAGATTACTTTTTCCCTGCCGTCATCCGTGATGTCATCGGTTGCCGATGAGTTCGGTGTTTTCGAAATGCCTTACATCATCAAGGACCGGGAACACATGAAGCGGGTGCAGGGGGCGATCGGCGAAAGCGTTCTGCAAAAAGCGGCCAACGACAAGGGCTACCAGATTCTCGCTTACTGGGAGAACGGTTTCCGTCATATCACCAACAACACCCGTCCGATCAATACGCCCGATGACTTGAAGGGGATAAAACTCAGGACCCCGAAGGGCGCATGGCGGGTCAAGATGTTCAAGCTCTATGGCGCCAATCCGACACCGATGGCATTTTCGGAAGTGTTCACTGCGTTGCAAACCAACGTCATCGATGGCCAGGAAAATCCCTACGCACAAATCTGGAGTGGAAAGTTTCAGGAAGTGCAGAAATACCTTTCGATTACCGGACATGTTTACACGCCGGGCTATGTGCTCGTATCGAAAAAACATTTCGCCGACCTGCCCGGGGAGGTGCAGAAAATACTGTTAGAGACGGCGCAGGAGACTCAGGCTTTTGTCTATGATCTGGCGGCCCAGCTGGAAACCGATCTTCTGCAGAAACTCAAGGACGGCGGCATCACGGTCAACAACGCCGACAAGGACGCGTTTATCGCAGCGTCAAAGCCGATCTATGACGAATTTTCCACATCCCTGGACGGCGGCGCCGAACTGGTCAAGGCAGTGCAGGATCTGGCTAACTGATCAGCCGGCGCTCACGCCTCGAATTGCGCCCCGGTCCCGGTAAGCCCGGGCCGGGGCGTATTTGATTTAAGCAGCCTGGACAGGCGGATTGAAAACTGCTCAGAAAATTCTCTCCTCGACCCTCGAGTGGTTATTGATGCTGCTCATGGTGGTGCTGACCGCGGTCGTCATCGTCGCCGTCATTTTTCGCAAGCTGGATGCATCCTTCTCCTGGTATGACGAAGTCGCCTCGATACTTTTGTCCTGGGTGACCTACTACGGCGCGTCTCTGGCTGCTCTAAAACGCAAGCATATCGGATTCGATTCCGTGCTGCTCGCGATCCCCATGCCGTTGCGGTTGTGGGCAATGGCGTTGAGTGAGGCGCTTGTGATTGGTTTTTTCATAGTTCTGGCATGGGCCGGCTGGGAAGTGCTGCAGGTGCTGGAGGGTGATACGCTGGTCAGCCTGACCTGGGTGCCGGTGCAGTTTACCCAATCCGTCATCCCCATCGGGGCCGTCCTGTTCGTAATTTGCGAGCTGCTCAGCCTGCCTGGCTATTGGGTTTCCGTCGCAAACGCGCACTCCCTGGAACATGAAGCCATGGTGGCGGAAATTGGGGAGGCGAAGGAACCGTGATCGTTGTCATCATTTTCGTCGCGCTGCTGGTCATGATCTGCCTCAATATGCCGATAGCGGTCGCCCTGGCGATATCCGCGATACTAGGATTGATCATCACGGAAGGGGTCGATTCGCTGGTGACGGTCGCGCTCGACATGTATGACGGGTCCACCAAGTTTTCGCTGATCGCCATTCCCATGTTCGTGCTGGCCGGTGCGATCATGAATGCGGGAGGCATAACCGACCGCCTGATCAACTTCGTCAGCGCCATCATCGGATTCATCAGAGGCGGACTGGGCATGGTCAATATCGGCGTATCGCTGTTCTTCGCGGAGATTTCCGGATCCGCCGTCGCTGACGTCGCGGCGCTCGGTTCGGTGATGATTCCGCAAATGATACAGCGCGGTTACTCGGCGCCGCTGTCGGCCGCCATTACGTCTTCCTCCGCCTCGCTGGCGATCATCATCCCGCCGTCCATACCCATGATCATCTACGCCGTGTCGGCAAATACCAGCGTGGAGCAATTGTTCGTGGCGGGCGTGGTTCCGGGGCTGTTGGGTGCCTTTGGCCTGATGGGAGTCGCTTATGTATTCGCGCGCCGTTATAACCTGCCGGTCGAGAAGGCGTTCAATCTTTCACAGGTGCGGCGCACGTTCGTAGAGGCACTACCCGCGTTCACTCTCCCGGTCATCATACTGGGCGGGATTTTCGGCGGATTCGTTACCGCCACGGAGGCGGCGGGGCTGGCCGTCCTGGCGGCGCTGATCGTGGGCATGTGGTACCGGGAGGTCGATCTGAAACGCTTGAAGACCGCGATGATCGAAGGAGGCATGCAGACGTCGGTAGTCATGCTGCTCGTCGCGGCATCCGTTCTTATGGGCGGCTTCCTGACACGGGCGCAGATGCCGCAGGAACTGGCCCAGCAGATGCTCGCATTGACCGACAACAAGTACGTTATTCTGTTGATCCTGAATGTATTTTTCCTTGTCGTCGGATTTTTTCTTCATTCCGTGGCAGCCATTATCCTGGTCATACCCATCGTGGTGCCGCTGATCGAGCAGGCGGGCATCGACCCTGTGCACTTTGGGTTGGTGGTGACGCTCAATCTCGCTATTGGGCAGCAGACGCCGCCGGTCGCGTCCGTGCTGATCACGTCATGCGCCATCGCCAGGGCGAATATCTGGGCCGTGTCGAAGATTAACGTCTATTTCGTCGCCGTGTTGCTTGTGGTTCTTCTGATGTGCACGTACGTTCCGGCAATTCCAATGTTTTTGGTTAATTATTTCTACCGCTAGGCTAATGAGCGATTCACCAGAGCTGTTGTTCGATCTCGATGGCGATACAGGCGTTATCACCTTTAATAGGCCAGACGCCAGAAATGCATTGACGTTCGGCATGTACACGCGGATTGCCGAAATCTGCGCGGCGCCTCCGGCGGGAGCCCGTGCGCTTGTCATTACCGGGGCCGGTGACAGCGCGTTCGCGGCAGGTACCGATATTGCACAGTTTCGGCATTTCAGCAGCGCACAGGACGCGATCGACTACGAACGCCGCATAGACCGTGTTTTGACGGCGGTGGAGTTGTGTGCCCTGCCCACCATCGCGGCGATCTCCGGTGCGTGTACCGGCGGCGGTGCCGCCATTGCCGCAGCTTGTGACATCAGGTTGGCCACCGCCGATCTCAAATTTGGCTTTCCAATCGCCCGCACCCTGGGAAACTGTCTTTCGGCGAATTCCTTAGCGCGATTGTCCGCCTTGATCGGGGCGGGGCGAGTACGAGACATGATCTTCACCAGCCGACTGTTGGGCGCGGAAGAAGCCCGTTCGGCGGGGCTGATAAGTGAGATGGTCGAGAATCGACAAAGTCTCGATATCCGTGCCCGTGAACTGGCGCGCGTCGTAGCAAGCCAGGCGCCGTTGACCCTGAAGGCGACCAAGGAACTGCAGCGTCGCCTGGCGGTACGTACCGTCGAAGACGAGGATATGATCACCATGTGTTACACCAGCGCGGATTTCCGCGAAGGTATCGACGCTTTCTTCGCCAAACGTAAACCGCAATGGAGGGGGAAGTAGCTTGAGCGGCCCGTTGACGGGTTGCCGGGTGATCGAACTTGCCCACATCATGGCGGGTCCGGTGACCGGCCTCATGCTGGCCGATATGGGGGCCGACGTCATCAAGGTTGAGAAGCCGGTGGGCGATGATTCGCGCCGGATGGTTCCGCCGGAAATCAAGGGAGAAAGCGCCGCTTTCATGATGATGAACCGGAACAAGCGCGGTGTCGTTCTGGATCTCAAGCGGGAGGAGTGTCGCGGGGCACTGATCAGACTCCTGCAAAAGGCCGACGTCGTGATCGAAAACTACCGTATGGGAACCATGGAAAAGCTCGGCCTGGGTTATGCAACACTGCGAGAAGCCAATCCCGGGCTGATCTACTGCGAAATCTCGGGTTTTGGTCGAACCGGACCTTATGCCGAACGCGGCGGCTTTGATCTGATCGCCCAGGGCATGTCGGGGTTGATGTCGATTACCGGTGAAGGAGAGGGCAGGCCGCCGGTAAAGGTCGGTGCCCCCGTGACCGACATCACCGCGGGAATTCTCGCTGCGATGGGAGTGGCGGCCGCATACGCCAGCAAGCTGGAAACA
>CAMYOI010000108.1 GCA_947259955.1 uncultured Gammaproteobacteria bacterium | reverse complement strand
AAATGTCTAGCCCGCATTTCTCCCCAGGACCCCGAGCGATGACGCAGGACAGGTGCCGATGAACGCCGGGCTGAAAAATGCTCCTGGAGAGCATTTTCGCACAAGCCCCAAAGGGGTGAGGCGCTAAGGATGCGTCGAACCAGTGAGATGCATAGCCGGTGCTATGGATCGAATGAAGCCAAGTTCGGCGGGGCCTGGACCAGCCAGTGCCTGGATAGGCGTTGACGAATCAGACTGTATTTTAGACGAATCCAGAGACTTCAATATTTGCAATCCTTAAAAAGCATCTATAGCCGCCTGGTGACAAATGCGGGCTAGTGATTAGAAAATTATAGTTGCCTACAGACATAGCTTTAACTTAGTCTTACAGTGCTAACCAATACTTATGTAAGCTCTGATTAACCGAGTCGTTGCGAGGAGCGGAGCGACGCGGCAATCCCGAAGTTCTTGTATGTCAACAGTGCTGGATTGCCTCACTTCGTTCGCGATGACGAGATACTGAATTGAGCGGAGCTTCCTTAGAAATAATAAGCGCGCGTGATATTGGCACAACACGCGAAGCCAAATCGGAGGAAGACAATGCCCGGATCAAGGCTTGAGGGTAAGCACGCGATAGTTTCAGGAGGCGCTGCAGGAGCAGGCGGTGCGGCCTCGGAAGTCTTCGCACGGGAGGGAGCGAACGTCGTCATCGTTGACATTCAGGAAGACGCCGGTCTGGCACTCGTTGAAAAGATTTCAGAGGCCGGCGGCAAGGCCAGTTTCTTCAAGGCAGACGTATCCTTGAGCGACGAGGTCGAAGATGCGATCGACAAAACCAACAGGCTTTTCAACCACCGAATAGACGTTCTCTTCAATCATGCTGGTACCGTAATCATCAAGCCGTTTCTTGAGTCGACCGAACATGACTGGGACCGAATGATGAATATCAACGTCAAATCCATGTTCTTGATGACCAAAGCGGTACTGCCTTCCATGCTCGATCACGGCGGTGCAATTGTTAATACCTCATCGATTTCGGCGGTTGCGGGAACTCCCATGGAGGTTCTTTACTGCACCAGCAAGGGCGCATGTCACATGTTCACCCGCGCGATCGCGACGGAATACCGCGATAATGGAATTCGTTGCAACGCGGTTTGCCCTGGATTTATCAGAACGGCGCACGGCACTCGCGAACTCAATGAACTCCGCGAATACGGTGTGGAGGTAAGCGAGGAAGATATCTGCCGCATTCAGGGCCGCATATGTGAACCTGAAGAAGTTGCAAATGCCGCATTGTTCCTGGCCAGCTCCGAGGCAAGTTTTGTCAATGGAGAAACATTGTTCGTTGACAATGGAATGTTGGTTCGCACATGATCATAACAACGTGGCAGTGTATCGCGCTCACCATCAAATGGCAGGCGTCACCGGCGCAGTCTCGATAAATAATAACCGGGCGACGCCAGTCGCTTTTCGGTTGATCAGGATGGAAACATTGTGCCGGAATTCATAAAACGCTTCGTACGTGTCGTGGACAATGTGAACTACCGCATCGGCCGTGCGACGATGCTGGTGATCTTCGTTATGGTCGGAGTGTTGTTTTATTCAGCGGTTTCAAAGACTTTCTTCGACCCATCCTTGTGGACCTACGAGTTTGCGCAGTTTCTGATGGTGGGCTATTTCCTGCTTGGCGGCGCCTACTCGCTGCAAACCGACAGCCATGTGCGTATGGATCTGTTGTACGGACGATGGACAAAGCGTACGAAAAGCCGGTGGGACGCCGCAACCTCGCTTGTCATGATCGCGTACCTCGTCCTGCTGCTGTATGGCAGCCTTTCCAGCACCTACTATGCAATCGAGTACGGAGAGCGTAGCTATTCGATCTGGCGGCCTTACATGTGGCCCATCAAAGTGATAATGAACATTGGAATCCTGTTCATGCTGCTTCAGGCAATCTCACAGTTTTTCAAGGACCTGGCGACGGCCAGGGGTGTATCACTGTCATGAGTTACGAACTTATCGCGCTGTTGATGTTCGCGACCATGATGCTGATGCTGCTCACCGGGCAGCGCGTATTCGGTGCGATTGGGTTTGTAGGTGCTTTCGCGGCCTTGTTCCTGTGGGGCGACGGCGGTGCGGAAATGGCATTCAGTTCCACCATCAAGCTGATGAAATGGTACCCGCTGATGACGCTGCCGATGTTCATCTATATGGGCTATATCATGTCGGAGTCGCGCATCGCCGATGATCTGTACGAAATGTTCCATGTCTGGATGGGCCCGGTCCACGGCGGACTGGCGATCGGCACCATTGGGCTGATGGTAATTATCTCGGCGATGAACGGGTTGTCGGTTGCCGGGATGGCGATCGGTGCAACCATCGCGCTGCCGGAACTACTGCGTCGTGGATACGATAAGATCATGGTGACCGGGGTTATCCAGGCCGGCAGTTCGCTGGGCATCCTGGTGCCTCCAAGCGTCGTGCTTGTGCTGTACGGCATGATTGCCCGCCAGCCCGTGGGCCAGTTGTGGCTGGCCGGCGTGTTCCCCGGTCTTCTGATGGCGACCCTGTTCGTTATCTACATCGCCGTGCGCTGCAAGCTTCAACCCAAGCTCGGTCCGCCGCTTGCAAAGGAAGAACGGGCCGTGTCCTGGGGCACGAAAATCAAATTGCTGCGTGCCGGCATACTGCCGCTGCTGATTTTCTTTTCGATGACGGGCCTGTTCGTCATGGGTGTTACCAGCCTGGTTGAAAGCTCGGCTGTCGGCGCCACTGTCGCCACCCTCGCGGCTCTGGTCAAGGGCCGCTTGACCCGAAAGGTCATGGAGACCACGCTTCGCAAGACCCTGCAGGTGACCTGCATGTTCATGTGGATCATTCTCGCGGCGCTCTGCTTCGGAGCGGTATTCGATGGTCTGGGCGCGGTCAAGGCGATCGAGTTCTTCTTTGTCGACCGCATGGCGCTGAGTCCCTGGGAAGTGCTGATAATGATGCAGATTTCCTACATCATCATGGGAATGTTCCTGGATGATACGGCGATGCTCGTTATCGTCGCCCCCCTTTACGTTCCGCTTGTCGGGGCGCTTGGATTCGACCTAATATGGTACGGTGTCCTGTACACGATCACCTGCCAGATTGCCTATATGACTCCTCCGTTCGGATACAACCTGTTCCTGATGAGAGCGATGGCCCCGCCCGAGATCACGCTGGCTGACATCTACAGATCCATCACACCGTTTGTACTGGTGATGGTTTTTGGATTGGCCATTGTGATGGCGTTTCCCGAAGTTGCACTCTGGTTGCCCAATTGGCACTACGGAAAATAGTGGCAGCATGATCGAGAAGTTACAATTCACAAGTATCGTGCTGACGACGTCATACCGAGCACGTTTTGACAACCCCAAAGTAGAGAGGAAATCGATATGAAGAAAACCAAACCAGGAAGTACCAGCAGACGAGAATTTCTAAAGAAAGCCGGTGCCGCAACCACAGCGGCGGGCGCCGCCACGCTGGCTGCCCCAGCCATCATCGCCCAGGAACCGATCAAATGGCGCTTCCAGACCTATGCCGGCTCGGCTCTCGGCCAACACGTCACCAAACCCGCTATCGATGCAATCAATAACGCATCCAATGGTGAATTGCAGGTCGAATTGTTTTACGCCGACCAGCTGGTGCCCACGGGGGAGCTGTTCCGCGCCTTGCAGAAGGGCACCATCGATGCGGTACATTCCGACGACGACTCCATGGCATCTCCCACAGAAGTTCGCCAGTTCGGTGGATATTTCCCGATGGGGACGAGGCATGCCCTGGACGTACCCGTGTTGTTCCATCAGTATGGCTTCGACAAGATTTGGTCGGATGCCTACAAGAAAGTCGGAGGCGTCGTCTGGTTGTCAGCGGCCGGTCAGGATCCCTGTAACTTCAATACGAAGAAAAGCCTCACCAGCCTTGACGACCTCAAAGGATTGCGGCTATACAGCTTCCCCACCGCCGGCCGATTCCTGGCACAGTTCGGTGTCGTGCCCGTCTCGATCCCCTATGAGGACGCCGAAGTCGCCGTACAAACCGGCGAACTCGACGGCATGGCGTGGTCGGGTATTACGGAAGACTACGCCGTAGGCTGGGCCGACGTAACCGATTACTTTCTGACCAACAACATCTCGGGGGCCTGGATCGGTTCGTGGTTCGTCAACGAAAAGCGCTGGGCCGATCTTCCCGAGCACCTGAAAGCAGTGGTGATGGCCAGTGTCGAAGCCAGCCACGAGTATCGCAACCAGTGGTACTGGGGCGGCGAGGCCAAGCTGCGTGCCGACGGCACCAAGTTGAAAGTGCAAACCATTCCCAAAGAGCAGTGGCGGGAGGTCGAAGCCGCCGCCAGCAAGTTCTGGGACGAGGTCGCCGAGGAAGGCGAAATCGCCGCAAAGGTAGTCGGCATCTTCAAGGAATACGACCGGATAAGGCAGGCGGCCGGGGGCATCTACAACGCGGGATAGACGTTTCTATCCGTGTCTCCCGATTCGAGGCGGCCGCCGCGACCACGCTGCGGCCGCCTTTTTCGAACCTGCAAGCCCGATAGTTTTCTAGCCCGCATTTCTCACTTCCTTTTTTACCCTTAATACGCAGGCTGATTAATAATGAACGTTAACTGGAATTACCCCACCGCGGTGCGCACCGGTGCGGGACGTATCAACGAACTGGCCGATGCGTGCAGCGAATTGGGCATGACTATGCCTTTACTGGTAACCGATCCCGGGCTGGCTGCGCTTCCCATGGTCGGTGAAATCACTGAGCGCTGTCAGCAACAGGGTATGACCGTTTCGGTGTTCAGTGACATCAAACCCAACCCGACGGGTGAAAACGTCGACGCCGGAATCGCACGGTACAGGGCGGGTAATCATGACGGTGTAATTGCATTTGGAGGCGGCAGCGGCCTGGACGCAGGCAAAGCGGTGGCATTGATGGCGGGCCAGTCACGCCCGCTGTGGGATTTCGAAGACGTCGGCGACAACTGGCTGCGCGCGGATGCGGATGCCATCGCCCCCATCGTTGCCGTGCCGACCACCGCCGGGACCGGCTCGGAAGTGGGCAGGGCGTCGGTGATCATGGATATGACGCATCACGTCAAGAAGATCATATTTCATCCGAAGATGCTGCCGCAGATAGTCATACTTGATCCGGAGTTGACTTTAGAGCTGCCAGCGCCGATCACCGCCGCCACGGGCATGGATGCACTGAGTCACAATCTCGAGGCCTACTCGTCGCCGATTTACCATCCCATGGCCGAAGGCATCGCGGTGCATGGGATCTCTTTGGTCAGGGATTATCTGCCGACCGCTGTAAACGATGGCGCCAATCTCGAGGCCAGGACCCAGATGCTGGTGGCCTCCTGCATGGGCGCCACGGCATTCCAGAGAGGACTCGGGGCCATGCACGCGCTGGCACATCCGCTGGGCGCGCTATACGACGCGCACCACGGGACGCTGAATGCAGTTTTGATGCCCTATGTGTTGATTGCCAACCGATCGGCCATCGAGGATCGCATTGTCCGCCTGTCGCGCTATCTGGGTCTGACCGATCCCGGATACGACGCTTTTCTGCACTGGGTCCTCGAGCTGCGGGATCAGATCGGTATCCCCAACGACCTCGCGGCACTCGGCATAGACGGTGGCCAGGTCGACAAGATCGGTCGGATGGCGGTCGAGGATCCGTCGGCCGCCACCAACCCGATTCGGTTCAGCGCCGATGAGTACACCGCGCTGGTATCTAGGGCGCTCGAGGGGCGTCTGGAGGTATGACGGACCGGGACGTCATGAGAGATGCTCCCCGGCCATATACTCGGTCGACTGCATTTCCATCAAACGGCTGGCGGTGCGTTCGAACTCATCTTTGAGGCGGGCTCCGAGGTATAGCTCCCCAGGGGAACGGCACCCCGATCCCATGAACTTGACATTCCTGTCGTACATGATGTCGATGAGGTTGATCAATCGGCGGGCCTCGTCGTCGCGCTCCGCGGGCAGTTCGGGTATTTCGGATACCACGATGGTGTTGTAGCAGCGGGCGAGTTCGATATAGTCGTTTTGCGATCTGGGGCCTCCGCAGATTTCATCGAAGGTGAACCAGACGATACCATCTGCGTGCCGGACGGTCTGCAGATCACGGCCATCTATATTCAGCACGAATCCCGGTACCGAGGCGTCAGGGGCGATATGTCTGAAATTTTCCGAAAGACCGGTCAATGCCTGTTTGTCATGGGGATGATAGTAAATTTCCGCCCGGGTTAGGAATTGCAGGCGATAGTCGGTTGCTCCCGACATTTCGTACACAATGGTATTGGATTTTATCAATTCGATGGCAGGGAGGAAGCGGTCCCGCTGCAGTCCATCCTTGTACAGATTGTCGGGATGGATGTTCGAAGTGGTAACCAACGTCACTCCGTTTTCGAACAGGTTCTTCAGAAGCCCCCCGAGAATCATCGCGTCCGCGATGTCGTTGACGATGAACTCGTCAAAACAAAGCACTCGAATTTTGCGTGAAAACTTTTTGGCAACCTCCACGAGTGGATCCTGAAGATGACGCAGATCCTTGAGTTGGCCGTGCACACTATTCATGAACCGATGGAAGTGGCTGCGTTTTTTTTCCTCGAACGGCAGGCAGTCGAAGAACTCATCGACGACCAGCGTCTTTCCGCGGCCGACACCGCCCCAGAGGTATAGTCCTCTGACTGGCACAGGTTCCGACTTCTTGCCAAGCAGACGGGAGATCAGTCCAGGGGCGGGGGCCTCTGCCGTGGTGAGTTCTTTATAAATGTCCTGTAGTATGGCGACGGCCCGTGCCTGGGCCGGATCCCTCACGAAACCGCCGTGCTCGAGCTGTCGGTTGTAGGATTCCAGCGGGTTCATGGTGCGATTCGCGGACAGGCAGGGATCAGGTCAGCGGCGCGTACGCAGTCTGAGCTGAAAAGCAAAATCCGACGACACATCAGGATTGAGTTCGTCCTCCGTGAAGCTCAAATCCAGGAAGGTATTCTTGCCGATACGAGCCGAGGCTCCAAAGCTGAGTTGTATTGCCGTTTCGGTAAGTTGATCGATATTGCTGCCCTTGTAAACCGGAGAGTGGGCATCGAGTTGTGCCTTGAAAGACCAGGATCTGAAGGCCTTCCATCCGACAAAAACGCTCCCGAACCCGGACCAGCGGCGCTGCAACTCGGGCAAGACATCTCCGCTGCCCAGATAGACCGCCCCGAAACGGGCGGACATCGACCAGTTTTTACTCATTGTCCGCGACGCGGTTGCGGACAGCGCTGCGTCCGTGCCGCCGCTCCCTCGGAGCCGGTCCGGATCCCCGGTGGGCAGCTTGACCTGGCCCCGCAGCGTTACGGCGTAATTACCGGTGCGCATGAGTGTTTTTCCGGTGAACAGAGATATGTCGCCGATCCCGGTACTCGAAGATTGCTCGTCTATGATCGTCTTGCCATCTCGGACGTACTGGAATCGCAGCCGATCGTCTTCGACCCGGTCGCGTCCCAGTTTGGGCAACCCGAAAAAGTCGTGCCATTCATTGATTACTCCATCAAGTACGCCGCCACTGTGGGACACAAGCGGCATCTCCGCCCCGATTTCCCATTGATCTTGCAGACCCCGGGCAAATCTGAGCGCCACCCGATAGGTCTCGCCGTCGATAGCGATGAACTCGGAGCCGCTTTCCGCGTCCGTGAAATGGCTGACCACATCGAGCAGAAGTTGCGTGGAAGACTCACCCTGTGCGGCAACAACCGGCGCCTGCATTGCCGGTATCCCGTAGATGCCGAAAAATGGATTGTTGTTCCTGATCGCAAACGGCTGCAGAAAATCCGCACATGCCAAAGAGCCCACGGCGGGACCGAACATCAGAACGATCCCCGCGAAGAAACGACGCATCCCGATTTGTATATACTGCAACGGGAATGAGGGAGTACCTGAAAAATTACCTGCCACCAGGACCCTACACCCGGGATTCAGTGGGTCTGGCGTTGCTGCCTGTCCTGATTGCTCTGGTCATGTTGTTGGTCGATCAATTCGGTTTGCAAACGAGGTTCATGCAACGGTTCGGGATTTCCCTGCTCGAACAGGGCATCGATTCCAATCATATCCATTTTTTTGCTCAAGTATATTTTTCCTCTTTTACACTGCTTTGCTTCGTCGCGCTTCCGCTGCTCTTCCATACTGTCCTTCCGCCGGGCCTGGATAACCCATTCGGTTTCAGGATCAAGAGCTGCCGGCCGCACCTGCCGGTGTACATTGCCATTCTGGTATTTATGTTACCGCTGCTTTGGCTGGCCTCGACCCGGGCCGGTTTTTATTTGTTCTATCCCATGTACAAGCCGGTCAGCATTCAAATGTGGCTGGCCTACGAGGCCACTTACATGCTCCAGTTCTTCGCGGTTGAGTTCTTTTTCCGCGGTTTCGCACTGTTCCGGCTCGAATCCAGGTTTGGGTACCATGCCATCACTATCATGGTTGTCCCTTACGCCCTCCTGCACATTCACAAACCATTCCCCGAGGCGCTGGCATCAATCGTGGCGGGGCTCGTGCTGGGACTGCTTGCATTGAAGAGCAGGTCGATCTGGCCAGGCGTAGTCATCCACTGCGTCGTCGCTTTTTGCATGGATTGGTTTGCGCTCATCCATTCAGGATTGATGGGTGTACTCCGCTAAACCAGGTTCTACTCGATGCTCAACCAGGCGTTGGCGGAATCCACATCGTCGAACTGCCGGACTTCCGCGGTCACGAAGGCCATGGCAAACCAGCTGACCCATGCCAGCCACTGGCTCTCCGTGACAACGGCTATCTTTCGGTAGTCGTTGGCATGAGCCTTGTTGAAGCGAACCTCTTCCAGAGCGGCGTCCAGGGAGAAGCCGGTCATGTTGCTGAGGTCGAATATGAGATTTACATGATCGAACTGTTTGAGTTCATCAGCAACGGCATTTTCAAACTCTCTGAAATCGTCCAGCGCCATCTCACCGTAAACGTGCGCTTTCAATAACTCGTTTTCCTGTTCTATGACGATCATCTTGTTTCCTTGCCCATTGAAGGGGGTAGCGGTGTTTGGTAATGCCTTCCAGGTATGGGATAGTAACGGTTGACACCCCGGAGAGAAAAGATGCCTGTTATAAGATACAAAAATATCCGTCCAAAGGTGCACCAGTCCGCTTATGTTGCACCCGGGGTATCACTGATTGGGGATGTCGTCATTGGAGCTAGATCGAGCCTGTGGTTTGGGGTCGTGGCTCGAGGAGACATCAACGAGATCCGGATCGGGCAGCGTACGAACATACAAGATGGCACCATCATCCATGTTTCCAGTACCGGGCAGGGCACCTACATCGGCGACAGCGTAACCGTGGGGCACATGGCCGTAGTGCATGCGTGCACGCTGGAGGACAGCTCGTTCGTGGGAATAAAAGCATGCGTCATGGACGAAGCCGTTGTCCAGAGCGGGGCCATGGTGGCCGCCGGGGCGCTGGTAACGCCGGGTAAGACGGTTCCCTCCGGGGAACTATGGGGTGGTGTGCCCGCGCGATGCATCAGGCCGCTCAATCAGGAAGAAATCGACATGATTCAGTGGATTCCTCAACATTACGTCGAACTGGCAATGAACTATTTCAGGCAGACGGAGAAGGATGGCTATTCCAACAAGTAGCCGGGGCAAAACCTCGGCAGCGTTGATCGACTGGTCCGATATTGATACGGTGTTGTTGGACATGGACGGCGTGTTGCTGGACCTGCGCTACGACAACTGGTTCTGGCGTGACCATGTCCCAGCCTGCTACGCCGCCAGGCATGACGTCACGCTGGAAGAGGCGAAGTCGAGGGTCTATCCTAAGATGCGCGCCGTACGTGGAACCATCTACTGGTATTGCGCC
>CAMYOI010000107.1 GCA_947259955.1 uncultured Gammaproteobacteria bacterium | reverse complement strand
CCCGCGACGATAATCGCGCGCGGATCCAACAGCCCGCCGATCAATCCCAGGTAGATCACCATGTTGGGGAAGCGGAGCGTCCACCACTCCACCGCACGACCCCGTCAAGATTCCTGCAGGGCGTCGAACACCAGGCTGAGCAATATTAAAATCACGCCGAATCCAACCGGCATCACCAGGATGGTCAGCGGGTTCCGCATCGGCGTGATCCACAACGCCGGCAAGATATGTTCATTGCAAAACACCGAACCGAAAAGGATCCCGAAAAAAATCGAGGACAGGCCGGCAGGAATCAGCAGACCCAGCACCGGCAGGCACTGCATCACCATGTGATCAAGCTTGAGGAGGAATTGGACGGCGTTATCGAGGACATCGTGGCGCAATTCTGGCCGGCCGCGCCAGACAGAGATGCCGGGCCCAAAGGCGTTGATTAGCCGGATCGGAATCGTTGAAAATTCTGGATGCTTCGATCCGCTGAAAGCGTTTAGCGACGGCAGATTTCCAGATACTGCCGCATTGTTTCTGCGATGCCCTGTTCAATGCACTCTATTGTGAGCGCGTGTCCGATCGAAACCTCGAGAATGCCGTTGATCCGTAAAAATTCAGGCAGGTTGACGAGGTCCAAATCGTGACCGGCGTTGACGCCCAAACCCACTGTTTGTGCCGTTGCGGCCGCCCGTTCGAATTGGTCGAATACTTCGCTAGCCCGTGGCGTGCCGTACGACGCGGCGTAGGACTCAGTGTAAAGTTCTATACGATCCGCTCCTGCTTCGGCGGCGAGCACGATCTGTTCTTCGTCCGGATCCACGAATGCGGCCGTTCTGGTCCCCGCCGCTCCGATTCTTGCGAACACTTCCTTCAGGAAGCCGCCGTGCTCGTTGAAATCCCAGCCGTGATCCGAGGTCAATTGGTTTACATCGTCCGGGACCAGCGTGCACTGATCCGGTTTAGCGTCTTCCATCAGCTTCAGGAAATGTTCCGAAGGATACCCCTCTATGTTGAGTTCGACCGCGGCATAGCTCGAAAGCAATTCCGCCAGGTCGACTGCGTCCTGGTCGGTAATATGGCGCTGGTCCTGGCGTGGGTGGATCGTGATACCCTGCGCACCGAGCGCCATGAACTTCTTCGCGAAGTCCACCACGTTGGGATAATCGCGACCCCTCGAGTTCCTCAGCAGCGCGATCTTGTTGACGTTTACACTCAGCTTGGTCATTGCCCGGTTTCAGGTTGGAAGGCAGTCATTTATCATACTCCCCCGTATTCGATGACGACTACCGGCACAAGCTGGAAACCGTGACCGGGGGAACACGCTATTTACAGGACACAGGCCAAAGACAGGGCTTGTTTCCGGAATACTTCGGTCGGACCGGAATACATAAATATTTATATAAAACATATGCTTATGTCTTCTTATTCGAAAAAATCTAGTTGTTTTTCGGGTAGCTCGCCGCGATAGGCGTTGCCGATACAGACTGTTTTTCAGTCAAAAGAAAAAAACCGAGCATGGTAAGTCCTTAGCAAGAAGTTAAAGCTGCCTGGTGAGAAATGCGGGCCAGCCTGCATATTGCACCAGTATCCCGAGCGATGACGCAGGATAGGTTTGTCTGAGCGCCGGTCTGGAGCGAGGAGCGTAGCCGGTGCTACGGTCCGAGTGAAGAGCAAGCCCAGGCAAAGCTGAACAAGTCACCGCCGGGATAGGCCGACCCCGATGACAAACTGACCTTTTGATCAATCTATCCAAATCGGTGTATTTGTGAAATAGATCCAGTGGATAGAAAACAATCACGGCCGGTCTGGTGCAATATGTGGGCTCGGTTCAAGATCATTTCCTGATCATTTTAAAACTTATCAAATCAAGGAAATAAAGTATGAAAATAGTAGTCGTTGGGGGAGTCGCCGGTGGTGCGTCGGCGGCCGCTCGGAGCCGGCGCTTGAGCGAAGACGCTGAAATCGTCGTCCTCGAGCGCGACAAGTACGTGTCCTTTGCCAATTGTGGACTGCCTTACCATATCAGCGGGGCGATTGCATCTCGCGAAGCGCTGCTGTTGCAAACCCCCGATAGTCTTCGCGCGTCCTTGAACCTGGATGTCCGGACCGGACACGAGGTTGCGGCAATAGACCGTGTCTCCAGGACGGTGTCGGTGCGCATCGTCGCCACCGGCGAGGCTTATCAAGAGTCATACGAGAAATTGGTGCTGTGCCCCGGTGCCAGTCCGCTGCGCCCGGATTTACCCGGCGTAAACGGGAAGCGGGTATATGTGCTGAGAAACATTCCGGACATGGATGCCATCAAGGCCGTAGTCGATGGTGGTGCTAATAGTGCAGTTGTCATCGGGGGCGGATATATCGGAGTGGAAATGGCCGAAGCCCTGCGCGAGCGTGGGCTGCGGGTGCATCTGGTAGAGCTGGTGAACCAGGTTATGCCGCCGCTCGATCACGAAATGGCGCGGGATCTCCAATATCACATGGAAGCGCACGGCGTCGAGCTGCACCTCGGTAAGGGGGCGGTAGGGTTCCAGGAACGCGGTTCCTTGATCCGGACCCTGTTGAACGACGACACGACGCTGGATTCCGATCTCGTCGTACTTGCCGCGGGGGTGAAACCTGAAAACAAGCTGGCCATGTCCGCGGGGCTGGAAATAGGTGCCCACGGCGGTATCAAGACAAACACGCATATGCAGACATCGGATCCGGATATCTATGCCGCGGGTGATTCGGTAGAGGTCACCGATACGATAACCGGTGAAGACACCCTGATCCCTTTGGCCGGTCCGGCCAATCGCCAGGGACGGATTGCCGCGGAAAACATTTTTGGACGCGCAACTGAATACGACTCCACGCAGGGTACAGCGATCGTGAAGGTGTTCGACATGACCGGAGGTGGAACCGGAGCGTCGGAGAAGGTGCTGATTCGCGCCGATATACCGTTCACTAAAATTTACATCCATCCGTCCGGTCATGCGGGTTACTACCCCGGCACTAATCCAATGCATATCAAGGTGGTATTCGATCCGGCAGGTGGGCGGATCTTCGGTGCGCAGGTGGTTGGATTCGACGGCGTAGACAAGCGTCTTGACGTCTTTGCCACGGCGATCAGGGCGGGCATGACGGTTTACGATCTGGAGAATCTCGAGCTTGCGTACGCACCCCCGTACGGGTCGGCCAAGGATCCGGTCAACATGGCGGGCTTCGTAGCATCCAATCTCCTGCGGGGTGATGTCCGTTTCTGGTACGCAGAGGACTATCCCGGTAAAACGAGCGATGCCACCCTGGTAGATGTGCGCAGTCCAAAGGAATTCGGCGAATGGAGCATACCCGGGGCGATCAACATTCCACTCAATGAACTGCGCGGTCGACTGGATGAACTGAGCCGCGGCCAACCCGTGTTACTGTTCTGCCGCGTGGGCTTCAGGAGTTATCTTGCCTACCGCCTGCTGCATCAAACCGGTTTCGTGAATCTTGCCACCCTGTCCGGAGGATCCAGAACGTTCACCAGCTATCATCGCAACATCACGGCAACCGGCAAACCTGGTGTACCCTTCCTGGCTCATGCCGAGGAGAAAATGGCCGATCACGCAGAAACGGCGGGGTAGGAGCCTGTCTCGTTACTCGTTTGGAATTGTGAACTGTGTCACGGAAAATTAATGTACCCGGGTTGACAATCTATCTGATAATGTAGACGTTGTATCCTAAAATAATCATGGCCTGCCGCCGCGTCGACTAGATCACAAAGCATTGTCGATGCGCGGCACTAGATAGCTGAGTTGACGGCTGAAATAGGGGTAAACCGATGACGACGAGTGGTACGCTGGAATCCGAACGAAGAAATCAAACACGAAATGTTGTCAATAAACTGCTCGCGGAAAGAAAAGAGCTCCTGGCGCTCCTTTTTAACAGCTCATCCTCCAATCCGGTAGCGAGCGTGATCGAGCGAGAACGCCTCAGGGAGTTTTGTCAGATACTCGTCGACTACATCGCCGCCGGGCATTTCGGCCTGTATCAACGCCTCTCCGACGGGTTGGAACGGCGCACCGCGGTTCTCAAGGTTGCAGAGCAGGTTTTTCCAAGTATCCAGGCCATCACCGCTAATGCGGTCGCTTTCAACGATCATTGTGAAGCCAACAACTATCAGCGTACGGACGAGGTCATGGAAAACCTGTCTGAACTTGCTGAGGAACTGTCGACAAGATTCGAACTCGAGGATCAAGTCATCGAAGCGATGATGTAACCGTTTCCTGGAGAGAAATGCGGGCTAGACTTCCTGTCGTCGGTGTGCTGGGCTCCGGCAGGCAACCCTGCGAACCCCAGGCATCGACTTTGGGTAGCTGGCTTGCTCATATTGGCGTACATCTGCTGACCGGCGGCGGCCGCGGTGTCATGGAGAGTGTGAGTCGCGGGTTTTGCAGCGTACCCGAGCGCAAAGGGCTGTCGATTGGCATCATTCCCGCCCGCAGGGACGGTGAGACAAACGCGTATGCGGGACCGAAAACGGGTTATCCGAATGCTTACATAGAGCTACCAATACAAACTCATTTGCACAGAAGCGGCGAAATGGGTACGGATTACTCATCCCGTAACCATATCAATATCTTGACGTCGAACCTGCTGATCGCCCTGCCTGGAGGGTCTGGTACATCCAGCGAGGTCCTTTTGGCTGTAACGACCTACCATCGGCCCGTAATCGCGTACGTGAGCGATCGCGTGCAGATCCCGAACCTGCCTGAATGCGTCCGGGCGGAGTCGGAGTTAGAGAACGTTCAGAAATTCATTATTGCCAACCTGGCACAAGAACCCGGATTCGAATACAGCAGGTTGGTAGAGTCGTAATCCACGCGGGGTTCACTAGGCTCGGGTGTCGTTCGCACAACAGATGCGCGCTGTGTAGGGCTTCGATTCGGTCAACTTAACTGGCCATTTTTTGCTCTTTAACGATTCATTTGTGGTGAATATCACATAATTTTACGTTGTTTTTTGCATAAATACGGGTCGTCGAAGCAGCACAAACAGGAGACGACCATGAATCACTACGAGTTTGATCGCTACGAACTGGACCACTACGAACTCAGTGACTATTTGACCAACGCCGGGGATGTCGTCTGCGCGTGGATTGTTGCCGTGGTGACGTTGACTCTCGTCTTCGCGGGTTTGTCACTGATTTAGAAAATCCAATGACCCGTCAAACTGCATCGGGGCGGATCGGCCGCCCCGATGCAGTATGAATACCTTGGGTCAAATGTCCTCCGGCAGCAATTCGGCAAGCGCGTCGACGCTGTCCACCGTCAAAATTCTTCCTTTTTGTTCGATCAGACCCATCCGGGACAGTTCATTCAATTCCCGCGTCACGGCCTCACGGTGTGTGTTGACCCGATTGGCAATTTCGGCATGCGTTGGCATTTTCTCGATAACGGCTTTGTCGCCCTCTTTCATATGCTCGCGAGCCAGGTCCAGGACTTCAGCCCGCACGCGGTCTTTCACATCCAGCGCCCCGTACTTGTAAACGCGATCGGTAAGATAGCGCACCAACGAAGCGACTCGTGAAAGAACACCTGCCGCCACCTCCGGATACGTGTGGATCAGGTTCCAGAATGCTGCGTCAGTGATCGAGCCGATCCAGGATGGCTCCGTGGTGATTATGTTCGTGGTGCGAGGTTTTTTGTCGATGGCCGAGAGTTCCCCGAACATGCTGCCCGGGCCCATCTCCTGATAGGACACTTCCTTTCCCGAGTAGGAGAAAATAGTTGCGCGGACGCGTCCCCCTGCCAGAAAGTAGACGCAAGTGTCGGTGTCCCTGAACGAGATAACTTTGGCGCCCTTGTTATATTTTTTCCACCGAATCGCATCCGCGATGTCGTCGATTGCATCGTCGCCGAGTTCGCTGAAAATGCGGGTGTTCTTTATCGCTTGATTCTGCTCAGTCCGGTCCAAGGTCCAATATGCTCCTTAGCCTGATTGGAGGCTGTGCGATGCACTTGCAACCACCGCAGTTTATCATTCCGCAATGCAAATTGCGCCAGAATAGGCCAATGCCGATTTTCCCGACGTCTGATAAATTCCGCGGACACAACCTGCCATGGCCTCACGGTTGCAGCGTTACGAGTTCACGGATCCGGCGAGAATGCCTTCTTCGATCAGTTCAAATCCTGATCGTGATATCATTGGTATCGACCGGCTGCAGCTTGTGCGTCCGGAACAAATTAGTTGATTTTTCTCAGTATTGCCACGCACTAACGACGTGGATCTGGTAGCGCGAGAACGGTAATGTTTCAACGGCGGGGACAGGCGGTCTCCACGGCGGCGATAGGTTGTGAACCCGGTCAGGTCCGGAAGGAAGCAGCCGCAGCAATCGAATCGAGTGTCGTGGTCGGGCTGTCTGGAACCGCCACCACCTTATAGCGACTATGAGTTATCAAGCATTGGCCCGAAAGTGGCGCCCGGGTGTTTTTGCCGACGTGGTCGGCCAGGAGCACGTCGTGCAGGCGCTGAGCAACGCCCTGGACAGGGACCAGGTGCACCATGCGTTCCTGTTCTCGGGAACGCGCGGCGTTGGCAAGACAACCCTGGCCAGGATCTTTGCCAAAGCGATGAATTGTGAACAAGGCGTGAGTTCCACTCCGTGCAATGAATGCGGTACGTGCCATGCAATCGACAGTGCCAGATTCGTCGATCTGATTGAAGTCGATGCGGCCTCTCGGACACGCGTCGACGATACCCGTGAACTGCTGGATAACGTCCAGTACGCGCCAACGACGGGCCGTTACAAGGTGTACCTCATAGACGAGGTTCATATGTTGTCCGGCCACAGCTTCAATGCGTTGCTGAAAACGCTCGAAGAACCGCCGCCGCATGTCAAATTTTTGCTCGCCACGACAGATCCGCAAAAGCTGCCGGTAACGGTGCTGTCACGCTGTCTGCAATTCCATCTGAAAGCTCTGATGCCCGACCAGATCCGCAAACAACTCCAGAAAATTCTCGAGGCGGAGCAGACGGAGTTCGACGCCGAAGCGCTTGAGCTGCTGGCCCGGGCAGCCGACGGGAGCCTGCGCGACGGCCTCAGTTTGCTCGACCAGGCGCTGGCGTACGGCTCAGGCAGGCTGCAGGGATCTCTGGTCCGCGAGATGCTGGGAACCATCGAGGACAATGTCGTAGAATCCATACTAAGGGCACTTGCCGATAGTGATGCGCCAGCATTGCTGGAGGTGGTGGCCGGAATGGCCGAGCGCGCCTGTGACTATACTCAGGCCCTCGACGGCATTCTCTCGGAACTCTACAACTTGTCCCTGTTTCAGATGTCAGCCGATGTGCTGAGGGCCAGGCAGGCGGAGCGGCCCTGGCACGCAGATCTGGCGGCAACGATCAGCGAAGCAGACGTGCAGTTGTACTATCAGATTGGTTTGATCGGCAAGCGGGACATCGCACTGGCACCGGACCCGCGTACGGGGTTCGAAATGGTATTGTTGAGAATGCTGGCATTCAGACCAGCAGGGGAGGGCGATGAGCAAGGATCGACGCGAAACGAGGCCTCCCGGCGCGGCGGGTTGGCCGGAACGCAGCGCGCGACCGTTGACCGGACCGCTGAAATCACGGCGGATTCGGCCAATTGGGGCGCGCTGGTCGAACGCATGTCGCTCAACGGTATCGTTCGGGAACTGGCCATGAACCTTGGATTGAGCAAGATCTCCGAAGGGACGTACTTCCTTTGCCTGGCACCCAGTCATGAACATCTGCATGACGCCGGGCGCATCGAGATCATTACCGCGGAGCTCCGCAAGATCAGCGAGGATGCATCAATCATCTTGGAAATCAAGGAACACGATCTTGAAACTCCAGCGCGGTATCTGCAAAGAGTCCGGGAGGAGAAAATGCAGGCCGCCGAAACAGCGATTTCACGGGACCCCAATGTTCAGGCGCTCAAGGAGAAGCTGGGCGCGACCCTGGTGAGAGATTCGATACGAGTCAGAGAATAGGTGAGGTAGAGATGAAAGGTGGACTAGGCAATTTGATGAAACAGGCGCAGGCGATGCAGGACAATCTCCGAAAAGCCCAGGAGGAGCTCGCCAATATAGAAGTGGAAGGCAAATCCGGAGGCGGAATGGTGAAGGTGACAATGACGTGCCGGCACGATATTCGCAAGGTCGATATCGACGACTCCATGATGAATAGCGAAGACAAGGAGGTCCTGGAAGATCTGATCGCCGCCGCCGTAAACGACGCGGTGCGCAAGGTGGAGCAGACAACCCAGGAAAAAATGGCTGGTCTGACAGGCGGGTTGAACATTCCGGGCCTCAATCTGCAGATGTAGCCGTGAATCACTCGCAGTCCATTGATACACTGCGCAAAGCCCTTCAGCGATTGCCCGGGGTTGGTCCAAAGACGGCGCAGCGCATGGCTTTTCATCTGCTGGAACGGGATCGTGACGGTGCAAGGTCAATTGCCGATGCGCTCAACGAGACGCTATCGAAAGTGACCCGCTGCAGACGCTGCAACACTTTCAGTGAAAAAGAGTTATGCGATATCTGCGCATCTCCGCGGCGCGATCCGGACACCATCTGTGTTCTCGAGACTCCGGCAGATCTCGAATCGGTAGAAATGGCTGGCGTTTACAGGGGTATGTACTTCGTCCTGATGGGACACCTTTCTCCGCTGGATGGAATCGGCCCCGAGGAACTGGCGCTGGATCGCCTGATGGAGCTGATCGGCGAGGACAGCGTAAAAGAGGTTATCCTGGCGTCAAACCTAACCGCGGAAGGGGAGGCGACGGCCGAGTATATCCACCAGATGCTTTCAGATCATCCTGTCAAAGTGACCAGAATCGCCCGCGGTGTACCCGTTGGAGGGGAACTCGAATACCTCGACCACGGCACTTTGTCGCAGGCTTTCGCTGAACGCAGAATAATTTAAGGAGCCCGGTCCGGTCGGTACTCTGGAAATAATACAAACGATGGGAGAATCTTATGCCAAAAGATCCGAACGCCCTGGTGTGGATGGATCTGGAAATGACGGGACTGTATCCAGACCGGGATCGAATCATTGAAATTGCCACTATCATCACGGACAACAACCTGGATGTGATCGCGGAAGGCCCCGTGATCGCAGTCCATCAAAACGACGACCTGCTTGCCGGGATGGATGAATGGAACACCAAAACTCATAACGAATCGGGTCTGGTGGAACGTGTGAAGAGTTCGGCGCACACGGAACAGGCAGCGGAACAGGAAACACTCGAATTCATTCAGCAGTATGTGCCCAAAAAGAAGTCGCCCCTGTGTGGCAACAGTATTTGTCAGGACCGGCGGTTTCTGTACCTGTACATGCCCCGACTAGAAGCTTGGATGCACTATCGCAACCTTGACGTGAGTTCGGTGAAGGAACTTGCAAGCCGTTGGCGGCCCGACATCAGGGATAGATTCAAGAAACGCAATACGCACCGTGCCATGGACGATATCCAGGAATCTATCCAGGAACTTCGCCACTATCGGGAGTTTTTTTTCAAGTTTGACGAGCCGGACTAGTGCTGTCTCCGACCCCATTCGGCATGTTCCCGGACCAGGGCGGAGTGGTGTCGGGACAGACGTTCCAGGGCGGCCGTATTTGGATATGTAGTGCACCTCCTATTATTTGATCCCATCGTGGATCATAGATGGTAAAAATACAGAATGATATTAACCACTTTATGTAATTTATTTTCTTGCATCTATTTTGCCAGAATAATGAATGCCCACTTGTGATAACGTAGTCATACCATCAAATGAACGGAGAATATGATATGTCAGGCTATGTAGATATCAGAATAGACAAGTCCACTGGTGAGATTACCGTGCGCGACTCAGATGCTGGATTACTTTGTGGAAATGAACAGGAGATGCCTCTGACGGATATTGGTAATGGGAAACCCATAAAAT
>CAMYOI010000106.1:3209-13141 GCA_947259955.1 uncultured Gammaproteobacteria bacterium | reverse complement strand
TTCTATGCGCCGCTGGCCGAAGCCGAAGGCCGCTACAAGCTGTGGGCGGGCGATGAGTCAGAAGGCTCGGAATGGTACAAGCTGCAGGGCGGCCGCGGTTTTGCCGTGCGCTATGTAAACTCAATCGGGCTGCACGACCTCATACGCAGTTCAACGCGGATCGTCGACTTGGAGCATTCCGCTCTTAGCCCCGTTATATACACATCCGTGGACGTCGATGGCGGCGTGCAGGTTCATCTTGCGCTGTTCCAGGACGGTCAATTGTTGCACGAAAGCGGAGATTTCGATCTGCAAACAAAGGGCAGGATAGAGACCGCGGACAAGGACACGCGGAACATTCCTGGTGGGTTTGCAGTCAATATCGAGGAGGATGAATTCACTCTAACGGGAACCGTAGAAATTGAAAAGTTCCTTGCCCGTGTGGATCCCGTTGATTCATTGAAACCCTTTGTACGGACGATTGTAAAACTGTTGAATACGCCAATTCAGTATAGATATCTGGCAAAATATGACCTGGACTATATGCAGGGCGGCCAAGAGACCAGACTCCAGGGGCGGGCCTTGATGGATCATATGGTGCTTAGATACCAGAGAAAAGGCGAAAACCGCACAAATAACACGCGATAAATGCGGGTGAATGGCTGAAGCAGGCGCGGCAACGGTTTTGGAAGCGGGCGCGGACGACCCGCCCAAACCTCGTATTCCCGAAAAGCACGTCACCTTCCTCGATCACTGGATTTCATTCCTGATCGCTGCCTACATTCCCTTTCTGCTGGTCGCCGGTGTGCTCAGTTACTTCAGTTTTGAGATCGCTAAAGGTCTCAAGCTGGATGCTAACATCACATCGCTGATGCCCGACGGCGTGCCCAGTGTCGACAATCTAAAAACCGTCATCGATAAAACCGGCGGGTACAACAACGCGATGATACTTGTGGAATCACCGGATCCGGAAATCGCGTTTCGCTATCTCGATGATCTGGGCGCAAGGATCAGGCAAGAGGACTGGGTTACCAGCGCCGAGTACTCAGAAAACACGGCGATATTCGAACGCAACAAGCTGATTTATGTCGATCAGGAAGATTTGCAGGAAATGGACCGGCGCCTCGCTGAGCGCATGGAATTCGAGAAAAAGAACCTCGACTTCAGTGTCGATGGGATCCCGGTGGAAGTCACTATCAGGGATGCACCCAGAACCCGTCCGGCACTCGATTTCGAGGACATCGAGTCGAAGTACCGGCGGAAGCAGGCGGGCAGCAGTACCACCAAGTTGTTCACCAGCGAATCGAAGGATCTGACTATCCTGGTTGTGTTTCCCAAAGGAGGCACCACCAATGTTAAGTACTCCAGAAAAATTATCCGGGATCTCGAGGCGATCATTGCAGAGTCTGATACTCAGTCGTACCATCCGGAACTGAGCGTCACGATCGGTGGAAGGATCGCAAATCGCGTTGCCAGCTTCGACTCCATCATGAGCGATGTCAAAGATAGCGCCTTGTGGTCGATTCTCGCCATATTCCTGGTGGTTGTGCTGTTTTATCGCCGGCTCATGGCAATCTTCTACATCGGGTTGCCGCTCAGCGTCGGATTTCTGCTCACATTTGCATTGACCAAACTGGTGCTGGGCGGGCTCAATCTGGTCACGGTTTTTCTGGTGCTGATTCTGTTCGGACTGGGCATCGACTTTGGAATCCACAATCTAGCCCGGTATGACGAAGTTAGAAAGAGCGGCGCTACTATGAGGACCGCGCTCAGAACGATTTACGCGAAAACCGGCCAAGCCTCGCTGCTGGCGGGGATCACCACGACATGCGGTTTTTATTCCCTGATGTTGACCAACTTCAAGGCGTTCTCGGAGTTTGGCTTCATCGCGGGCAGCGGTATTGTGCTGACATTGTTCACGATGTACGTGTTTTTTCCTGCGCTGATGATTTTCGCCGAGAAAATAAGATTGTATCGACCGCCTCGATTCAGTCAGATTCAAAAAAAATTCAAGACGCGGCCGTTTCCGGGGGTGGGGCCGATCATGGGCCTTGGAACGGTTTTTATCGTCGCCGCACTCTATCTGGCGCCAAATATACAGTTCGAGGACGATTTCGGAAAAATAAAAACGAAAGTGCCCGAAACTTCCGAGACCAACAACAAGATAAAGAAAGTGTTTCCTCTGCGCACCGACAAAGCCATGGTATTCGTCGAGAAGCTTGAAGACGTGGCACCTCTGGTGGATGAACTCGAAAAAATCAGGCTTTCCAGGAGCGGTGACGACGTTACCATCGAAAAAGTCAAGTCGATCTACAGCGTGGTTCCAAAGTCGGAAGACCAGTACGAGCGGTTGGAGGCCATCGACAGCATTCAACAGAAACTGTTGGAAGCGAGGCGATTGCTCAATGATTTCAGTACCGAGAACGATCCGCGAAAACAGGACATCGAAGAAGCACTTCAATATTTCGGCGTGTCGCCGCTGACCGCTCAAGACCTGCCGACCGCGGTCCAGCGTATGTATACAGGAACGCCGGAGTCGGGCGGATATCTCGTCTATATCTACAACAGCAAAGGCATGTCCAAGCTCGAGAATGCCGAAGCTTTTGTGAATGACATCCGCGAAGTCGAGGCCAATGGCAAAAAGTTCTACCCCGCGACCGAGGCGATGATATTCGTCGACATGATCAACCTGATGAAGCAGGATGCGGCGCGTGCGATTGGAGTCGTGTTGGCCTCGGTTTTCATCGTTCTTCTGGTTGCATTCAGGAGACTTAAGCACACCATCGTGGTTATGGTTCCCGTTGTAATTGGTATGCTATGGATGCTAGGCCTGATGGTGGCCCTGGACATTCGGCTGAACATTTTCAATATGGTAGTATTGCCTACGGTGCTCGGGATCGGGATCGATAACGGCATCCATATTTTTCATCGCTACCAGGAAGAAGGCGGCCGCGTTTTCCACGTGGTCAGAACCACGGGCGGCGCCGCTTTCCTGACCACGCTGACGACTATGCTTGGTTTCGCCGGGACGCTGACAGCGTCGAATCAGGGTCTGCAGTCGCTCGGTCTGGTGGCCTGCCTGGGATTGACCTGCTGTATGATTAGTTCACTCACGGTTTTTCCCGCGATCCTGCAGTGGACGGATACTATCCGTAACGCCAGATCATGACGCGGTTTCGAAATCGCGCAACGGGCGATTGCTGAACTTGTCCCACGCCGTCTCCTTGTCTGTTTCACTGGCCAGAATGCTGCCGTCGGAGCGGCGCTCCAGGGTCGGATCGATATAGTATCGGCCGAGCTTTCGGCCGTCTGCCAGTTCGAACGTATTGTCCAGATAGCCCTTTGCATTCAGATTCAGGATCGTCGCCGGTTCGCTGTCCGCGCCGAACCAGTGCGCATTGTCCGTATACTCGGTGGTTTTAAAATATTCGAAAGGTGCCAGAATCCGATCACTGGTTTGCCTCACGGCGAGGGTCCGGTCGTCGATGCGCTGGATCCGTTCGTACTGCCGAACGTGGGCCTTGCCCTTCAGCACGACCTGTGTCGAAACGAGATTGTGGTGTGCATGCGGCGGCTGACAGGAGTTGGGGGCGACCCACCAGAGCTGCAACCGCCAGAGCTTGTCATCAGCGGATCGCGTGATCAGTTTCACCCTTGGGCGGCCATCAGCGAGTTCGATCATTCCCTCATAGATGTCGCGATTGATGTCGATTTCCTGATAGTACTTGCCCAGCTCCTCCGCAAAGTGCTCAGCGGTGATCTGCTTCGCTTCGAGTCGATTGATCAGCTCAACGACCTTTCGGTACAACGCACTTTCCTTTACCGCATCGTTGTCGATATTCAATACCTGAAGCAGCCTGGGAACGGCGAAAGGGGCGGCCGCCACCCCGATTCCAATTGCCGCAGACAAAAGTATGAAATCACGGCGCTTTACACGATCCATTGCCGGGATGTGATGCACTTGTTCGGTCATGACGGGTCTCTGGGATTTATATGAGCAGTATATCACCGCTCATGTTTGACGACCGTAGAAACGTGTTTTCTCGAGATCGCCATGGCCATGGCAAAGTGGATACTGATGAACAATATTCCAGCCATGCTAATCCAGAACAATAGGTGATATCCAAATGGTGTGCCCGTGATCATGGGCGTAATTGACAGCAGGAACACGACGAATGAAAAAGAATCCCGTTTGCCGAGGATCTTCAGGCTGTCCAGCGTCTTGAACAGCCAGTTGGTCCGCGCTTCGCCCATTTTCTGACCCAGATCCTGATGCACGGCCGTCATCGTCCCGGGCTGTCGAGTGTCCACGAGATACCAGGTCATGCCGCCAACCAGCACCAGCATCACCAGCACCATGCTGATCCCGAGCGGAAGCACCCATCCCGCAATCGCGTATTCGTGAGCCAGGGTGTAGCGTTCATATCCGATGATCAGGCAGACGGCGAACACCACGTATACCAGGTTGTCGCCCACCGTGTCGATCCAGGCGCCCAGGGGAGATGCGCGGAATGTACTTCTGGCCAGCTCCCCATCGACCCGATCCAACGCCGCGCACAGCTGAAATAGCGTGCCGCCGATGGCTACGTCGGTCAGCCTGCCCCGGGCGACGAACCACGCGCTGATGAACCCCACGATCGTTGCCACCAGCGTCATCTGATTGGGCGTGACGCCGAATTCGCAAAGCACTCGGCTGATTGGAATCGAGATCCGCGAGTTCAGGTTGCGTGAAATCGGGCCGGATGTTGATTTGGTCACGTTGGCAAAAATGGCGTCTTTGGCGGCCGTGATATCGTGTTGCTCGATCATCGGGACAACATAGGCTCCAGTCGGCGGGTCCGGGTGCCAGAGAGGTTCCGGTTCTGAAGACCCGGTTCGCTCCATGCGTGGCGCCGCCGGCACGAATGCGGCGTGTTCGCATTCGGAAAGCAATTGCCATACCGAGTTTCCAACGACCACGTTGGCATCGACATGGATATCGGTTTTTTCAATCCGGGTTTGGGAAGTTTCCCAGCGAATGCCCCTGCCTTTCAGCCGCGGATCATCGCCACATCGGGATCGCGCCGTATCCGCATAGGATCCCGCAACCGAGATTTCGCCGGCGCCCGCCTGCATGGCGCCCAGGATCAATCGCGTCAGCACCATCACCCCGGCCACCTTCAGAAATGCCGGACTTTTCCCGGGCTCCACATCGGGAAGGTGGATGGTGACGGTGAACGGTTCCGGTTCAGCTCGATTCATATTGATGCTTCTCGCCGCTCATGGGCAGGTATATGAACCTCATGAGATGGAATGCCAGAGTTAAAACGTACCAGACCGTTATCAATATCAACCCGATCACACCATCGCCCAGGACCAGCGCGATGAGCATACACAACAGGAACGGATTCCGGCGTGCAATGAAGATCCGGACGGAATAATCGAGCCTGGTATAGTCGTGAAGTTCGTATCCATACAACCGCTTGTACAGACCGGTGGCAATCTTATCCGCAACAAATGACGCTATCAGTAATGCGTGGATCTGCGCGATCTGATTGGACATATCGAGCAAGGCCCCGCCGCTCAGCGACCATCCGAGGCCGATGTACCATGCCAGCAGATACACGAAATCGGAGACATGGTCCAGCAGATCCCCCGACTTGCTGGTCCTAAAGGTTACCCTCGCCAGCTTGCCGTCTACGGTATCCAGAAACGCCATGGCAAAACCCATGATCGTGGCTACCCAGTATTGACCGGTGAAAAAAGGAACTATGGCCCCAAAGGACAAAAGCATGCTGAGCAGGGTAACCTGATTGGGTGTGATCGCAGTTGGGCTGATGATCCTTACCACCCACCGGGCCGGCAGGTAAAAAACATACTTGGTTATGAAATCGGTGGCGCCTTTGTAAACGGCTGCGAAAGTGATTTTTTCAGCAAGACGCAAATCTTCGCCGGAGTTCACGGCTATGACGAACGCGCTGACGCGTTTGCGGGTCGCCTGTATGTAGGTGCTGATGTCGGATTCGTGAACCAGTTCTGCGGCGGGATCCAAATATCCTGCATGCGTTGTCGCGCCGACAAACCGATTGTCCATGTCGCAGCGGATGTCCCGACCGGTTTCCTTGAGATACTCCAGAATACGGTTGTCGACCACGACGCCGGCGTCGATGACCAGAGCGCGCCCATTGAATTCGGGAATGGAGCGTTCCGTCGTACCCTGGTCCATCTCCACCGTATCTACCCGTATCTTCGTCCATTTTGAAAAATCCGGCCGGACGAAGTCCTGCAACTGCAGGGGGGAGCTACATATGACGCTAGCCTGATCGATGCCGATCTGAGAAAGCTGGCGCAGCAGCCGCTCCAACAGCGTCATGCCCCACAGGTTTGCCATGGCAAATCGGCCCGTGGCGATCACGTAGGCCCGGGAAATACCTCTCGGTATTTCTGAGTTTGATTTAATTATCATTGGGCTGCCAGGATGCGCCGAACCACCGAACGGCCAAATAGATAAAGCAGTACGAAGTTTACCAACTGGCCCAGAGGGGCGCCAGTTTGGCCGATCCAGTAAATCATGATGACCGTCGTCGCCAGGCCGACGATGCCCGCCATGCGCTCCCATATCAACGGCGCATCTGCGCCACCTTTCACGACTATTACCGACAACTGATATTCCGCAAGGCCGTTGAAAATGAACGCGACTGCCAAAATGGCCATGATCGGCCAGGCATCCGCGTAGGCGTCGCCACCGATCAATCGGACCAGCCATGGGCTGAGGCAAGCAGTTAACAACGGCAGCACGATCATGATCGAATAGTAGAGGCGACGGTCTCGGCGGTAGCTCTCCGCGTCGAGACCCGCGGCCAGTCTAACCGACAGCGGTCCGGCGAGTATCCTGGCGAGCTGACTGAGTACCTGCGCGCCCTGCCGCGCGATGTGGTAACTGGCCATTTGAGCGAGCGGCAGCATGACGGCAATAACGACCCGGTCCAACTGGCGGAAGCCGCGACGATAGAGCACCCGCTGATAGTCGGGAAAACAAGCCCTGAGGCGCTTTATCGCGCCGGCCACGGACAGGTCGTGTAAACTGATGCGCATCAAGATGCTGCGCAGACTCCAGCACGCCAGCAAGAAGGTAATGAGCACGCCGATCATCAAACCTGCGAACAGGTAATCGACGCCCAGGGCCAGATACAGCAGGAAGGCAAACAGTTTTTCACTCGTCGCTGATCCCGAGTCGAGTAAAGAATCCAGCCAGTACTGCTGCCGGGCGAAAAAAACCGGCGTCAGGATGTACTGGAAGTTTTTCAGCAGAACATGCGTAAAGACGAACGGTAGGGCCAGCTTAACGTTGATTTCAGGCGCGGCGGCCTGCAGTTCGTCCAGAAATAAATAGCCAAGAACAAGCAGCAGCGCGACGAATCCAACAGTTGCATACAGCCGGATCAGCGTCGCCGGCCCGATGATCTTCTCCACAGCTTCTTCGCTTAGGCCCTGATCGACGAGCGGTGTGGCTTCCCGTATGACCTGAAAATGCAGGCCAAAGTCCAGCAACACCTTGGCCAGCATTACGATTGCGGCATGAACTCCGATCAGGCCCAGCACGGGTTTCGGAAGCTCGCGCGCGAAGTAAGCCAGAAACAGCAGTGACACCACCGCAACGGCGGCCCGGCTGACTACGATCTCGATAGAGGCGTGCAGTAGGCTTTTATGTTTGGCCTGCATGGATCTAACACACCTACCGGTCGCTGCGCCGGTCCGGATTCCGGCACCACCCGATTACAGAAAAGGTATCGCCTAGGAAGCGACCAGCGACAAATTTGAATTCGCCAGTTTTGAATTCGATTGGCGGGCCCAGTTCGAAACCATGGTTTCGGCTTGTGTCCTGTCGACGGGAAAATCCACCTCACACCAGTCCAGTCCCTCGATTGAGCGGACCTCTACCCGGTTTGTCTGGGCGATGGCACCAATCGCGGACAGATACCAGATGTCAAGCGCGCCATCCGACTTCATCAGCTTGTTCAGCGTGTCGACGAAAATACCGGGTCCTCGCCCGTGGAAATAGATCATTCCGATGGACTCGCCGCCGATCCGGTCTGTTGTCAGGTTTTTTCCGATCTCCAGAAGAGTGCTTCCATCGAGGTGGACCTTCATGTCGTCTTCATCGTAGTGGTCTTTCTTGTCGATGGCCAGAGTAATTGGTGCGGCGGGTTCGTTGAGCAGCCGCCTCAGTACATGATAGTGGAAGATTGTGTCACCATTGATCAATACGAAGTCCGCATCCATGACCCGTCGTGCCATCCAGCAGCTCACAAGATTGTCGGCTACCGCATAGAACGGGTTGAATATAGCGTTGATCGTGCATCCTTTATAGACCAGCCTCAACTCGGCAATTTCGTCCTGCAGCACCCGCGCCTTGAATCCGGTGATCACGTATATCTCTCGAATGCCGCACTTCGTGAGTTGAGATACCTGCCAGTCCAGCATGCTCCTGCCGGACAGCTCGATCGTCGATTTGGGCCGATCCGACGTCAACGGCAGCAGACGCTTGCCCTGACCGGCGCCTAGAATAATAGCTTTCAATATTTGTCCCCGAAATAGTAATAGTTATACGCCGTGCTTTATAGCAATTCACTCTGAAAGTTGCAAAGCGACAGTGCCGTTTCGCGCGGTATGACAAGCGATTGGCGTCAAAAGGCAATAAATTCGAGAATCCGGGTCATGCCGGCCGGCTCGCCTGCCTGAGTTCGGTGTAAAGCTCATCCAGCGCGTCGCAAACATCGTCGTCGCTGGTTCTGGAAATCAATTCGTCATTGATGTGAAAGGATTTGTAGGTGAGGTTCATGCTGCCCAGGAATGCGCACCGGAATCGCTGTCGTTGGGGACCAAGGGGCTCGACGAGCACGAACTTGCAATGCATGGGCAACAGCTCGGGATGGACGTAGCGAAACGTACCAATACCGCTGTCTGTTAGTTTATTTACCGTCTTTTGCGGAAATCTCCGCTCGCTGTCGTGGCCGATGACTTCGATATGGCTTCCCGTGGCAGCGAGTCGCCGCAACAGCTTCAAGGTCCTTGCATCAGAGATATGGGACACCGCGACTCTGATTTCCAGTTCATTTCCGGGTATGAGCCCGCGGCGCAGGGTGTCGATCAACAGGTTTCCGCGCCGCGACGGAAGGAACTGCAGGTCGATGTTTCCAAAACTTTTCGGCGGTGATGAAAACCGCCGTCGGGGGTGGCTGAACAGGGTGGTGAGGTGCTGGCGAACATAGCGGTAGAGGAGAGCGTTTCCGTAAATCCGCAGTAGCAGATTGTATCCCGAATCCTGGTCGCCTATGACCTCGAATACTTGCTGTTCGGCGACGTCGTTTCCGGAAGGATTGTAGGTGCCAAACAGGCATATATTGGATTGGCTACCGGCCTTGGATGCCAGAAACAGCTTTAAATGCATCCGGCGTTTGAGCAGGTTTGCAGGATGGCGAAAGGCCAGGGTCGACGAATCGAAGCCATGATCCTTCAGAAATTTCTCTGCTGCTAGGTTGCCGGATTTATAGTAGGTGTTTCCGGACAGCAGCAGTTTCACTTTTACGCCCCGTCCATGTGCCTCGACCAGTGCCTTACAGAGCCTCATATTGCGCAGGTAGTAGGTTGCAAAGAAGATTTCTTCACCTGAGGGTACGGAGTGGATCAGATTCAACAGTGACTCGAGCAGTAGTGAGGGCGTGGTGGGGCGATTGACGAGCAGTGCGATGTCCACTAGTGCAGTATGCGGATTAGTCCAATTCGTACCACGCTCGGTACAGGGGTAGGCTACGCAATATGCGGTTTACACACCGGCAGGCGGGACCACCGGAAGTCCGGGATCGTTGGTGTCTTGTTTTCGCCAACCATCGAGAGCGCTCATCTGGTGTACGCAACTCAGCGTGCAGTATGGCGCACATTCTTTTCGGGTGTCGAACTCCCTCTCGATATCC
>CAMYOI010000106.1:0-3079 GCA_947259955.1 uncultured Gammaproteobacteria bacterium | reverse complement strand
GAGAGCCCGGTGACTCGTTTGTACGTGTCGAACTGCAGCTCGCTGAAAGGTTTTATCTTCCCGGTATCGTCGTGTAGTACGCCCACGCTGTGGAAAAAACCGTACTTCCGGGCCGTTTTTGCGACGGCGAATGCATCTTCGGTTCTTTCGTCGCTTATGCCAAGAACGGAATTGATATTGACTTTGAACTTGGCGTGCATCGACAGCAACTCTAGTTTGCTTTCGATGGCGTTGAGGCTTTTTTGGGAAACGTCATCCGGCTCCATGTTGTCAATGCTGATCTGCATCTCCTGGAGGCCACAGTCATTCAATTCCCCGATACGTCTTTCGTTCAACCGGTACCCATTGGTGATCATGGTCGCGATCATGCCCTTGTCTCTTATTAGGCGGATGATCCTGGTCAGGTGGGGATTCATGAGGGGTTCTCCCCCGGTGCATGTAATCGCCGCCGTGTTGAGTCTGTAGAGTGCTTCCACCCTTTCCGCCAATAGTTCGGCCGGTACCGGGGGCGAAAAATCATCGTATTCGTTGCAATATCCGCAGCTCAGATTGCACCTGCGAGTGACCACCATCTGCGCGAGCAGTGGATTGTAGCGCGAGGACAATGCTTTCCACAAAAAACGCCCGATACCCGGACCCATGCCGTTTCCGATTGATTCGTATGTCTTTGACATGTTTGAATTGCGCTGTTTAGCCCCCATTTATTACATGAGTAGCGATTTGACTTATATGCGGTTTCCGCTTCCGAAACGCTCGATGTGTGCCGTTCCGGATATGGGGACGCAATATTACCTCATCTGATCACCGGTTTGATGCATTGTTTTGAATAACCGATTTATCGTTCGCTGTGCACTGGTTGCGTTACTGGCGGTAGACGGGCCGTTTGCCGTTGCCGAGGACCTTTGCGGTGAAATACCTCCCGCGGCATTCAAGTCGCTGGAAGGCACGGCGTTCGAAAAGGTCAAGATCCAGGCGGATGAGATAGAATTTCCCGGCCGCAATGTCGTTATTCTGCGGGGTTACACCCAGTTGTTCAGGGGTGGACACCGGGTCAACTCGGATGCACTGGTTTACTACAAGGCGAGGAACACGGTGGAGGCGAGGGGCTCCGTTACGCTGCAGACCCGGAAAGGGGACGTCGTGAAAACAGACGTGCTGGCCTACGACATAAAAACCGGCATGGCCGTATCCGGCCCGGCGGAGTTTTCGATAGCAAACCGCCGGAGCGAGTATCTTGGTTCGGCGGATAGTACCGTCAATGCCTTTGGAACAGCGGCGCGGGTCATGTTCGAGTCCGCCGATATCATGCTGCTGGAGGATGCGGATGTTACGAGTTGTCTCGACGGTGAAAAAGACATTACTTTCCACGCCGAAAAACTTAGGGTTGATCTAAACGAAGGGGTGCGCACTGGAACCCGTGTGAAGATCAAGATCGAAAATCCCGGTAAACACCGAAAACTGAGTGAACTCCAGAAGCTTATAGAGTGAGTAATATCTCGCGCACCCCCAACGCCTCAGCGAGATCCGGTTAGCGTTCGCTCAGGTCGCGGTTCGATCTACCGTTCCATCGGCATAGTTCAACAAGGCATCCCGAAGGTTTCTGTTGGTACGACGTTGAGTTCTTCGCAACCAGATCAGCAGGCCGTTCAGCAGTATGATCTCGTAGAGAAAAAAAAGAACCGGTATTTTCGCCATACAGGATAGCGACAAGGCAATTGTTCTTTTGTTGGAGCTCAACAATGTCCACAGATGGACGCTGCGCAGTGAGTGCGCCTGGTATGTTTTGCCGAATGTCCCCCGGTCCGGGTGGCCACGCAGTTCTCTTTCGGCACTGATCAACTCATTGTCCGGCTCGGAAACCAGGTGCTGCAATCTGACATACACACAATGACCCGCACGGAGCAGCGTGGTAGCGACCCCTGATCTGAAATCCAGTTCGATCGGATCTAGTGTTTGTGAGCATTTTCCGGTGTTACCATGCACCCAGCAGTCGTAATTATCACGGTGAAATTCCAGGGCACCGGCCTGCAGTGCATGGCTCAGGCCCGCTGCAATTGCCAACAACCATATCGACGTCCCGTATTGGGGTTGAAGCGCCAGAGCCAGGGCAACGTAGACCATGCCGAAGCCCAGGTGGTCGCACAGGCCGTCGATAACTTTGCCAAACTCGGATGTCTTTCCGGTCAATCGCGCGAGTTGCCCATCTGCGCCGTCGAGGACGTGCCAGCCCGTCATGAAGACCAATCCCAGGATAGACATCGTGATGCTCTGGTAGTTATAGAAGCACCATGAAGCGATCAGTGCACTTGCCATGCCGAGTAGCGAGACAGCGTTTGGATTCCAGCCCCATAGCGCAAAAAGGCGGGTCAACGCGGCACTGGCGGGATGAATGAGATAGAGGTTGGAATATTCTTCTATCTCTCTTGTGCGCCAGTTTGACCGGATTTTGGATTCTTTGATTGCGTCGACCCTGTCTAATGAGTGTTGTTTCGCGCCGCCGGGTTTGATGCTGGATCAATTGGCAGGTTGGTGTTTGCTGTCTTTGGGTTGCAGTACATACAGCCGCCCGGTCTGTTTCATCAATCCAGCCATGCGTTCCGCCCTTTCTCCCCGTCCCCAGAAAACGTCGACACGTATGTGTCCCTTTATCGCTCCACCCGTGTCCTGGGCCAGCATGACTCGCCGGTAGGGTTTCTCGCTATGCGGGAAAGTAGTTTCAAGCCAGATAGGTGTTCCCAGAGTTATGACGCCGGGATCCACCGCGATGCTGCGTTCCGCAACCAGCGGCACGTTCAGGGAACCATAGGGACCAACCTCTGGGGTGATTCGTTCCGAAAAAAACACATAGCTCGGATTGCGCCGAAACAGGGCATTGACCCGTGACGGATTGTTGCGCAGCCATTCACGGATACTAAACAGGTTTACATCATCCTTGTGCAACTCGCCCAGCGAAATCAACTCCCTTCCGATCGATTGGTACGGGTGGCCGTTCTGGTCCGCATAACCCACGCCTAGTACGGTGCCATCGGGCAGCATCACCCGGCCAGAGCCCTGGATATGGAGGAAGAACAGGGCGATC
>CAMYOI010000105.1 GCA_947259955.1 uncultured Gammaproteobacteria bacterium | reverse complement strand
GCCGTTGATGGATGTCCTGCCGGATCTGTCGTGCCAGGTTCCCAAATGGGTGCGCCCTTCATTGTGGGCGCGGCTCCGGCGCAACCGGGACGTCGCGCAGCGACACATCGAGACCCTTTGCCGGTTGTCCGAATTACTGAGCGAGAAAGGTGTCGAGTTCAGGGTAATGCGCGGACCGGTGCTCAGCATGCTCGCATTCGGCGATCCCGGCAAACGCGAGTACTGTGACCTCGACATCGTGGTCGACAGGCAGGACATCGGGATTACTAGGGGACTGCTCAATCAGCATGGGTTTCATTCCGAAGAAAGTACATTCATCGTTGAACAGAACTGCGCCTACCAGATGTACAACCGGGATAATCGGGTCGGAGTGGACCTGCACTGGTCCACCGTACCTGACTGGTTGCCTGTGGGGAAGGGTTTGATCTCGATGACGGATCCACCGGTCTGGCTGTCGATCAACGATACCCCCGTTCCTACCTTCGACAAGGAGGCAACGCTGGTCATCCAGTGCGTGCAGTGCATGAAGACGGCCTGGGTGGAGTTGGACAGATGGCGCGATTTCGCGTTGCTGTGTATTCGGTGGAACGATGTCGACTGGCACCGGGTCGTCGGGGTCTGCAGGGACCATGGCTACCTACGAAGCCTGGCGCTTACCCTGCACCTGCTGGGCCCGGTGGCCTGTCATTCGATACCTGAATCCATACTTGCGCAACTCGAACCGGATGCCAATCTCGATCGGGCCGAAAAGCTCATCCTTGCAAGACTGCCGGAAGAAATTGAAAAGGATCGTCTGCAAGGGCGTTCCCCGGAAATGATGCGGCTGAGTCGGGAATATTTACCGTATTGGGTCTACAAGGTGTTTCAAATGTCGAGCATCCACTACCCTATCGCAACATGGTGGCTGGTCACGGACGACTCCCGGCAAAGGCGCGGCTACAACTCGTGGATCATCCGCTCCCATTTCTCGCCAAAACAAGCCGACTACGATGCGGTCAAGCTGCCGCCGGAGCTTCACCTGCTCTACTACCTGGTGCGACCCCTGCGCTTGTTGTCCCGGGGCGTTCAGTCCCTATATCGAAAAACAGTCCGGTTCTGATGTTCTATTTGCTGTTTACAGGCTCGGGCAGTTCCGGTGAATAGGGGAACTCGTCCCGGGTCAATGCGCGCCAGCTGTACACCAGTATGGAAACCAGCCCCCAGGTGAGGCCCACCACAACCCCCAGGTCAAGTATCCCTCGCCAGGGCTGGGGCAATTGATGGGCAATGATTATGAAAACTACGATCATGAACAACAGCACGTACGTCCCGATCAGTCGTCTTCGGGTAGTGTAAAACAATCCCATAACGAACAATGGAGACAGCACGGTATAGATCAACCTGGGATTGTCCCTCAAGTACCGCATGCGTGCCGCGAGTCGCGGGGAATACGATTTCTGGAAACCTTTATATCCCTCCGAGTAGGCCATAAATACGATGCTTGCCAAAAGAATAATCCAGTGGTACCACTCGTATCCGTAGGAGAACGAGTCGAATCCAATTCGTGCCAGCCGCACGATGGCATATCCAAGAACAAGCGCAACCCCGATGAGTCCCCAGAAAAATCCCAGTCTTCCCAGCACAGAACGAATATTCCTTGAACAATCGTGCGATTTTTCTCAGTAACCCGACCGGCCTGGCTCGATACGCGGGCTAGTCGCGGTAGTCGGGTTCGTCCTCGTCCAGGATCGCTCTCAATTCACGGAAGTGCTTTTCCGCCGCGTTGGGATAACCCTCCCATTGCCGGGCGGTCTTTTCGGCGATATCGTCTGAAAGCAGTTTCATCTCCTTCTGCGTGCCGTAGGCGATGATCAGGTTTCGTGCCGCGCGCTCGAAATAGTACAGATCGTCGAACGCCTGGGCCACCGTCGGCGCCGCCGCCAGCACGCCGTGATTTCCCATCATCATGATCCGCTTTTCACCGAGGATCCGGGAGCAGCGCTCCCCTTCCGCCTCGAAGGCCATGCCGTCGAAACCCTCATCGACCGCCACCCGGTTGTAAAAACGCGCGGTGTTCTGATCGATCGGATACAGGGTGCTGTCCGCCAGGCTGGCCAGCACCGTGGCATAGACGGGATGCACGTGCAGAACGCAGCGTGCCTGCGGACAGTTCCTGTGGATCGCACCGTGCAGACCCCAGGCGGTGGGATCGGGGGCATCGCTGCGATCCATCGTGTCCCGGTCATTGGCGTCGACCAGAACGAGTTCACTCGCCTTTATGCGCGAGAAATGCCGCCCGTCGGGATTGATAAGAAACCGCGAGCCGTCGTCGGACACCGCCAGGCTGAAGTGATTGGCCACGGATTCGTGCATGTCCAGTCGGTGCGCCCACCGAAACGCGCAGGCCAGGTCCGCTCGTTCTTCTATAAAAGACTCCGTGTCGAGTCCATGATTTGCATTCTTGAGTTCGCTAATGCCCACAGTTTGCGCTCCCTACGATTTACGTCGGATTGATATGCAGTTAACTCCGATTCGCCGCTCAATTCAAACAATATTTTTTTGCGATCCGCTATCAGAATTGCTGCTCGCCGCCGGTTAAGAACATCTGAAAGCACATCGATTGACATCGTATATCTTCCCGCGCATCGGTATTCCCAGCCCTTTGTCATCGATAAAGATTGGGTTAGAGGGACGCATGCTCGTATTATCGAGCCTGCAAAAACGATATATTAACGACAGCAATAGCAGATATACGAACAAACGATTTGATGCCGCGGGTGTCTTTAATATAGTGTCCGCCGCATTCAATCTTCACCCTGGAAAGCCGAAAAACGCGTATGAGTGAGAAAGACGTCATCGAGGTGAACGGCCGCACCTACCGCTGGCCGGTGCGTCCCATAGTCACGGTGTGCATAGACGGCTCCGAACCGGCCTACGTGGAAGAGGCGGTCAAGGCGGGGGTAATGCCCTGGATGGCGGGGATAATCAGCGGCAAGGGCAGCGATCTACGCGCCGATTGCGTCGTGCCGACTTTCACCAACCCGAACAATTTGTCTATCGTCACCGGGGTACCGCCCGTAATACACGGCATATGCGGCAATTTTTACTACGATCGCGAACATGATCGTGAAGTCATGATGAACGATCCAGAGCTGCTGCGCGTGCCGACCATATTCAATGCTTTTCAGGATGCCGGCGCCCGGGTTGTGATCATCACCGCCAAGGACAAGCTGAGGCGGCTGCTCGGCAATGATCTCACCTTTGGAAAAGGCGGCGCCATCTGTTTTTCATCGGAGAAGTCCGACCAGGCGACGTTTGAGGAAAACGGGATCGAGAACGTGGTAGACCTGGTCGGTATGGAAGTGCCTTCCGTGTACAGCGCGGAACTTTCCGAGTTCGTATTTGCGGCCGGTGTCAAACTGATGGAGTCTGTCCGGCCCGACATCATGTATCTGTCCACCACCGATTACATCCAGCACAAGTTTGCGCCGGGGAGCGAAGGCGCCAACGCGTTCTACGCCATGATGGACAAATACTGGGCGCGGCTGGACGCCTTGGGCGCGATCGTCGCGCTCACCGCCGACCACGGCATGAATGCAAAACACGACGAGAACGGCGCGCCGGATGTCATCTATCTCCAGGACGTACTCGACGACATGACCGGTAGCGGCGGCAGCCGCGTCATTCTGCCGATCACCGATCCCTATGTCGTCCATCACGGCGCCCTGGGCTCTTTTGCCACGGTGTACCTGGCTGACGGAATAGACCGGCAGAAGACACAAGCTGATCTCGCCGCCATGAACGGTATAGAAAAGGTGCTGACCAACGAGGAAGGCTGCCGGTTGTTCGAACTCGCGCCCGATCGCATGGGCGATCTGATCGTAGTCTCTGAGAAACGCAAGGTGCTGGGCACAACGGCCGATCGCCACGACCTGTCCGGCCTCGATGTACCCTTGCGCTCCCACGGCGGCGTATCCGAGCAGACCGTACCGCTGGTGTTCAACAGACCGGTGACAGATCTCGAACCTGCTCGGCGCCTCAGAAATTTCGACATCTATGATGTTGCTTTGAACCACATTGCAGCCTGAATGGACGTCACCACTATCCGTAGGAGCGGCGCCCCCGCCGCGATGAGCCGGCCCACGGCAGGCCTCCTTCAATCTGCAACCAAAGGGCCACCGCCGAGGCGCGGCCCAATGACGACGAGTAAAGACTATGAGCTCAACAGCTGAAGCACTGAACCGGGCCCGGCACCAAAAAATGCGCATCGCCGGCGAACGGGTGGACGGCGACACCGGCAAGGTTGTCGAGGTGCTCAATCCCTACAACGGCGCCGTCGTTGGAACCGTCCCGCGCGCCAGCCGCGAGCAGGTCGCGCGTGCCTTCGACATTGCGGCCGCGTACAACCCCACGCTCACCCGCTACGAACGGCAACAAATACTTCTCAAGACCGCCGGTTTGCTCGACAATCGACGCGATGAAATTTCCGATCTGATCACCGCCGAGTGCGGACTGTCGAAGAAGGATTCCCTGTACGAGGTCGGGCGTGCTTTCGATGTGTACACCCTCGCCGGCCAGATGTGCATACACGACGACGGCGAGATTTTTTCCTGCGACCTGACGCCGCACGGCAAACAGCGCAAGATTTTCACTCAGCGCGAACCGCTCACCGCGATATCCGCCATCACTCCGTTCAACCACCCGCTCAACATGATCTCTCACAAGATTGCGCCGGCGATCGCCACCAACAACTGCATCGTGTGCAAACCCACCGAGCTGACCCCGCTGACCGCGCTGCTGCTTGCCGACGTACTCTACGAGGCCGGCCTGCCGCCCCAGATGCTGTCCGTCGTCACCGGGCTGCCGAAGGACATCGGCGATGAAATGATCACCAACGAGCATATCGAGCTGATCACCTTTACCGGCGGCGTCCCCGTCGGCAAGTACATCGCCGAAAAGGCCGGATACCGCAGGACGGTGCTGGAACTCGGCGGCAACTCGCCGTTGATCATCATGGAAGACGCGGACCTCGCCAAGGCCGCGGACCTGGCCGTGGCGGGCGCCACCAAGAACTCCGGCCAGCGCTGCACCGCGGTGAAGCGCGTGCTTTGCGTGGAATCCGTCGCCGACGAGTTCGCCGCGCTCGTCACCGAAAAAGCAAGCGCACTGAAGTATGGGGATCCCATGGATCCCGACACCGACGTCGGCACCGTGATCCACGAGGAGGCGGCCAAGCTGTTCGAATCCCGGGTGAACGACGCCATCCAAAAAGGCGCCAGCCTCCTCTACGGCAACGACCGCCAGGGTGCGGTCTACTCCCCGACGGTGCTGGATCACGTACCCTTCGACTGCGAGCTGGTGCGCGAGGAAACGTTTGGGCCGCCGATTCCGATCATTCGCGTCAAGGACATCGACGATGCCATCCGGGTGTCCAACTCGACGGTTTTCGGACTGTCTTCCGGTGTGTGCACCAATCGCCTGGACTACATCACCCGCTTCATCAACGAGCTGCGCACGGGCACGGTGAACATCTGGGAAGTGCCGGGATACCGGATCGAGATGTCGCCCTTCGGCGGCATCAAGGACTCCGGGTTAGGTTACAAGGAAGGCGTCATCGAGGCCATGAAGAGCTACACCAACGTCAAGACCTTTTCATTACCCTGGCAATGACGGCCACAAAATCCGAAAATATCGCGGCGAGGGCGCCACTCCTACAATTTGTGATTCGAATTCGATCATGCTTGTAGGAAGCACGCCACGCGCCGATTGAACACTGCGAAGGCGCCGCGCCCAAATATCATTGTTCGGTGTCGGGCAAAATTTGTAGGAGGCGCGCCCCGCACCGATTCGTGCCGTTTCGATCAGCCTTTCCACCCGGCTGCTGCGATAGTCAAACCGCCGAAGGCCTGGAGCCCGCGATTTCCGTTCGATACATCAGTCTGCGATAGCCTTCGTAACCGTTGACGGCGCAATGGATGGTACAGCAGTTGTCCCAGACGGCGACGTCGCCCGCACGCCATCGAAAATGAATCTTCCGTTTGCCTGATTGTTGAATTCCGTCACCTCGACTATTCTGTTGTGCAAATGGGACGCAGAGCCAAAAACATCCTTCTCATCACCTCCGACCAGTGGCGGGGCGATTGCCTGTCGGCGAACGGTCACCCGTGTGTCAAGACACCCAACTACGATGCGCTGATCGAAGACGGCGTCTACTTTCGCCGACACTATTCGGTGTGCGCGCCCTGCGGCCCGGCTAGGGCCAGCCTGCTGACCGGCATGTACATGCAGAACCACCGCTCGGTACGAAACGGCACGCCGCTGGACGACCGGCACACCAACATCGCCCGCGAGGCCCGCAAGGCAGGATACCGGCCGGTGCTTTTCGGCTACACCGATACCGGCCTGGACCCGAGAAAATATCCCGATGAGGAAGCCAGGAAACACGGCTATGAAAGTATGATGCCCGGCTTCGAGGAGGGACTGCTGCTGCCGGCGGAAAAGCCCGATGCCTGGATAAAGTTTCTGCGGAAAACGGGCTACGGATTCGACTCCCTGGAGGCGACATACCGGCAGGTTTCGAATTACCCCGGATCGGACCTGCGGGGCCGCACCTACGCCCCCCCCGCGTATGCTGACGAACACTGCCAGACAGCATTTCTGACCCGCGAGGCCATATCGTATATCGACGCGGCACCCGACAACTGGTTCGTCCACCTGTCCTACCTGCGCCCCCACCCACCCTTTGTTGCTCCGGAGCCCTGGAACCGGATGTATGATCCGAATCAGGTTCCCCTGCCGATTCGTGCCGACGTCTTTCCGACGCAGTCCGCCCAGCATCCCTGGCTCGCGGCCGCGCTGGGCCCTTACGGTGACTGGTTCGACCCCTGGATCCGGGAGGCGTTGCAGGATGAACATGCGGAAAAGGAAATCAGGCAGATCCGGGCCACCTATTACGGTCTGGTGTCCAAGGTGGATCACTACGTCGGCGGGCTGCTCGATTTCCTAAAATCAACCGGACGCTACGACGACACGCTGATCATTCTCACATCCGACCACGGCGAACTGCTCGGCGACCAGTGGCTGTTTGGCAAGCGCGGTTACTTCGATTCCGGCTACCACGTTCCGCTCATCATCAGGGACCCGGATAAGGCCGACCGGACCCGGGGGCGGTCGGTGAACCATTTCACCGAGTCGGTCGACGTCATGCCCACGATCCTCGACTGGCTGGGACTCGACGCGCCACGTCAATGCGACGGTTTTTCCCTCCTGCCGTGGATCGAAGGGCGTACGCCCGTCGGCTGGCGGACGGAGGCCCACTGGGAATACGATTTTCGGGACGTACAGAACCCCGGGCTGGAGCGCGAACTGGGTATCGCCATGGATCATTGCCAGCTCAACGTCATACGAATCGAGCGCTATAAATACGTCCACTTTACCGACCTTCCGCCATTGTTTTTCGATCTCGAGAACGACCCCGCTGAAATCATGAATCTGGCCCGGGATGAGCGCGTTGCGAACGAGGAATTGTCCCTGGCCAGCAGGATGCTGTCCTGGAGAATGGCGAACGACGAACGGGAGCTGACCGCTATTAAAGTTAGCAGGGATAAAGTTTTCTCACGATAGCCGTGTTGAGGAGCGAACACAGAGTTTAGTTTAGGGACGTTTGATTACGTGTCTGCAAAGAGTGGAGCGGCGGGGTAATCCAAATCGTTTCAACTCGAAAGTCGCTAGCCCGCATTTCTCGCCAAGATCCCGAGCGATGGCGCAGGACAGGTGCCGATGAACGCCGGGCTGAAAAATGCTCCTGGAGAGCATTTTCGCGCAAGCCCCAAAGGGTTGAGGCGCGAAGGATGCATCGCACAAGTGAGATGCATAGCCGTAGCTATGCATCAAATGAAGACCAAGTTCAGCGGGGCCTGGACCAGCCAGTGCCGGGACAGGCATTGTCGATACAGACGGTTCTTTAGTTAAAACCAAATAACCTAGGGAAACTCTAATCAATTCACTATTCAGTTTCCTTAACTATTCATTTGATGTACTGTCTAATTCCTTAGTGTTCAGAACAGGATTGAAAAGAATGCACCGTCTAAGGTTCGTGTTATCGGTAGCTGCTTTGGTCTTCATTGGCTTCCCTGCATTCGCAACAGAAGATTTCGAGCCTTTTATCGGGAAATTCGAGGGGAAATACACGAGCGAAGAGGATGGCGTTGAACAAAACCGAGACCTGAGCGTAGAGATCTCGGAAACCAAAGACGGTTTCAATGTGTCGTGGACAACCACGACGTTCAAAAAAAATAAATCGAAGACCAAGACTTACAGCATCGACTTCGTCGAGTCAGACCGCGAGCATATCTATATGGCGGCCCAGAAGAAAAACGTCTTTGGCGGCCGCGAACCGCTGGACCCGATGAAAGGTGACGCCTACGCCTGGGCCAGGGTCGACGGCCCGAAGCTGACGATCCATGCGCTGGTCATCACGGAGGACGGTGGTTACGAGATGCAGACCTACGATCGAATCCTGATGGGCGACAATAACCTCCACCTCAAATTCTCCCGCATCAGGGACGGTGAAATGCTGAAGACCATAGATACCAACCTGTATCGGCAGTAGTAGGAGGCCCGCCTCGATCCCAATCAATCGCGGCGGGGGCGCCGCTCCTACAATGTTGTTGAGTTCCGCTTCACTTGTAGGAGGCGCGCCTCGCGCCGATTTTTACGCTTCATTTGCGGTCACGGCGCAGTGTATTGTTCAACACCTCTGCAACACCGAATCCAGATCGGCGCATATGTCGTCGGCATCTTCGATGCCCACCGAAAACCGGAAAACGCCGTCTCCCGCGAATGTGCGGTAGCGGGCCTCCGCGTTCGGTCCGAGTCTGAAGGTCGAGTCCATCAGCATGTCGGTGGGGATCCAGTACACCAGCGACCGGTGGTGGCCCAGCGATACGGCATAGTGGACGACTCTCAGTTTCTCGATCATCCGCTTCGCAATCGCCTGGCCCGGTTCCCTCGTCTGGAAGGTCATCATGCCGGAATAGTTGCGCATCTGACGCTGGGCCAACGCGTGTTGCGGGTGGGATTTCAAACCGGGGTAGTGGACGCGCACGACCGCGGGATGGGCCTCCAGAAAATCCGCAACCTGTATCGCCGTTTCCTCGTGCGCCTCCATGCGCAGGGGGAATGTCGCCAGTCCCCGGGAGATCAGCCAGGCATTGAACGGCGACAGCACGCCGCCATAGTGCACCATCGCCTCGAGGTTGAGGGCATCCAGGTCCTCCGTGCGACCGACCACGGCACCACCCATGGCATCGCCGTGCCCGCCCAGGTATTTGGTGAGCGAGTGCATGACGAAGTCCGCCCCCAGCTCCATGGGGCGTGTCGCCGCCGGCGTGGCAAAAGTGGAGTCCACTACGACATCGCGGACGCCGAGGTCGTGCGCAAGGCCGGAGATCGCTTCGATGTCGCTGAGACGCATGATGGGATTGGCCGGCGTTTCGATCCACACCATCTTTGTTCGCGGGGTGAGCGCCGTCTCGATCTCGTTGAGATCGGAAGTGTCCACCAGCGACACCTCGATCCCCCAGCGGGGCAGACTGTCCCGGACCAGTTCCGCCGTACCCACGTAGTTGGTGTCCGATATCACCAGGTGGTCACCCGAGTTCAGCCGACCGGCCAGCAGGGCGTGAGATGCCGCCATTCCCGAGGCAAAACACAATGCTGCCGGCGCACACTCCAACGCCGCGATCTTGACTGCCAGCTGATCCACCGTTGGGTGATCCGGTGAAAACGTCGCCGACATGACGAGATTGGGGGACGAGGCGCGGGTCACCTCATCGACGCCCTCCCCCACGTGGATGGCTCGGGTTCGATCACCCCATCGCGAATCGTCTTTCTTCATGATCATGAATCCCTCACAGTTGCAATCAGGCGGGCGCTGGCACCGGAAGTGTTGCTCCACTGAAATCGAGATCGACGACCAGCGGAAAGTGATCCGAACCTTCGCGGTCATTTTTCACGCTAGCACCGGCGACCGCGCCACTCAGGTCTGACGTCATAAAAACGTAGTCCAGCGTCGTCCGCGAGCCATCGGATTCCACACAGGTCTTCACTCTGTCCGCGGCGGTGTTTTTTATCGACCAGGCATCCACAACCGCCGTGCCGTTCGGAGAAGCCAGCATGGCCCTGTATTCGGGGTCGCCGGGTTCGAAATTGAAATCCCCGGCGAGTAACGTCGGCACCGTCACGGGAGGCACGGGCTTCCCTTCCGACCAGGGGTGCTGCGTTGTCTTTGGCTGTTTCCACATCAGGGATTCACCAGGCAATTCGTGCCATAGTGCACGCAGCACCGCAACCTGCTTTAAACGTTGGAGCCGGGATTGATGACTCAGATGGACCGACAACACGCGCAGCGGAACTCCTGGAACATCGATGACGGTTTCAAGCGCGCAACGCGGTAAATCGGTCTTGGTGTCCGCGACGGTGTCATCCACCGGCCGGGGCAGCGAATGGATCCGCGAGTACGACACCGGCCAGCGCGACAGCACTGCGTTGCCGAATCCGCGCCGTGTGTTCACCACCCGCCCATCGGCATCCATGCTGCTGGAGTCGAGCTCATAGCCGGGCCCATACACTGCATATCTGTTCAGCAGACTCGCCAGCACATCGGGCTGGTGATCGAATTTGCAGGCCTGCCAGTGGGTGGTCACTTCCTGCATGCAGATGATGTCGGCGTCGGATACCGCATCCGCGATCCGTTCGAGGTCATATGCGCCATCCAGTCCGAAACCGAACTGGATGTTGTACGTTGCAAATCTGATGCCATTCAACATCATGCCGGCGCACGCAATGGTGCGGACAGGTAAACTCCGAACTCGCGCGTGAAATCGACGCTGACCCGGGCGTGCACCTTGCCCTGCTTGTCAAAGAATTTCTGCGAACCTTTGACCGGGAACACGGCTTCGTGCCAGACGCCGGGGTGGATGTAGAGTCCCTGCGCGCCGCTGAACCAGAATGCGGTAAAGCTCTCCGGTTTGACGTCGTCTCCCGGCAGAGCGAGCGGCGAAATGAAAGATCCAGGTTCATTCGGAAAGAACAACTGGCCGCCGTCGGGGTGATAGTTCGCATGCCAGAGCAACACCTTGTCACGTGGCGCCGGGTCCACTTCGTCGACGGCGGACCGTGGCTCACAGCTCCAGCCCAGGACGTATTCGTTCTGGCCGGGAACGGTCGTGTTGTGGGCGTGCAGCGTGTTTCCGCGCCAGTAGAACTCGAACACTCCTTCGGTGGTACCCCCCTGGTCGCCGGTATCGGGGTCCACCGGACGCCGGCCCTGCGCGGGCCAGCGAACGATCTCGATGCGGCAGTCTTCCGGCCGATCGACCAGTTTACCGTAGCCTTCCAGATTACCCGCCGTGGCTTCTACAAGAGGAATCTCGAACACCGGCAACTGCGGCATATCGGCCGCACTGGGAGCCAGATTGGGTGCAGTGATCTCGTTCATCATCGATCTCGCAAATTTAAATAACTGGGGAAATAATCGAGGCTCGAGTTAAATTTTACCTGCAATCGTAACTTGGGGTCAGAGCAAAATTTCGCCTCTGAATTGTCACTCTGACCCCAATTTACTTATTCTTTTGAAACCCTGCTCGAGATCGGCGATCAGGTCATCAGTGTGTTCCAGCCCAACGTGGATCCGGATAAGGAATTCGTCGTCCAGCCACGTCGTCGCCGTCCGCAACTGGCCCGGGTAGGCCGGGATCAGCAGACTCTCGAACCCGCCCCAACTGGCTCCAATGCCGAACAAACGCATGCCGTCGAGGAAATCCGCGGCCGCGCTTCGATCATTGCTGCGCAGCGTAAATCCGAACAGGCTGGATGCACCCAGATAGTCCCGGCGCCACAGGTCGTGGCCCGGGCAATCCGGCAGAGCGGGATGCAACACCCGGCCTACTTCAGGGCGGTCCTTTAACCAGCGCGCCACCATAAGCGCCTGTAAAGATTGCTGCTTCAGGCGCGTCGGCAGCGTCCTGAGGCCGCGCAGCACCGTGTAGGTATCGTCGGGTCCGGCACACTGTCCGAATCCGAACACCGTCCGGCGCACGGGCTGGTAGCACTGTTCGGTCATCGTGATCAGGCCCGACATGATATCGGAATGACCGGAAATATATTTGGTCCCGGCGTGAATACATACGTCGACGCCGTGTTCGAAGGGTTTGAAATAGAGCGGTGTCGCCCAGGTATTGTCCATCAGTACCTTCAGACCTCTAGCGTGCGCCACGCGGGCGATGGCCGGGACATCCTGGACCTCGAAGGTCAGCGAACCGGGCGATTCCAGATACACCACCCGCGTGTTGGGGCGAATGAGTGCCTCTATGCCTTCACCAATCAACGGATCGTAGTAAGTCGTCTCCACCCCCAGCCCATTCAGCATGTTGTCGCAGAACATCCGGCTCGGTTCGTACGCGGCGTCCACCATGAGCAGGTGGTCACCGCTGCGCACGAATGCCAGGATCGCCATGGCGACCGCCGCCATCCCCGAGGGCAGAACGACACAGCCGTACCCGCCTTCCAGGGTAGTCATCGCCTCTTCCAGCGCAAACGTCGTAGGTGTGCCGCAAAGGCCGTAAACGACTTTTCTCGGTTGCAATCGATCCTCCACACGCGATTCGAATGACTCCATTGTGGGAAACAGGATGGTGGATGCCCGGTAGACGGGCGGATTGACAACGCCATAGTTCTCCGGCGGATTGCGTCCCGCACGGGTTGCCAGCGTTTCGTCGTGTTCTGATAGTTCGCTCATGAATAACTCCGGTGCTGATGGCCTGTTTTCATCTGGAGTCCAGGAACAGGGGGTACATGGATACAATACATACGGCAGGATATCAGAATCACGGCGTCACAACGCCGTGGGCCCGGATGGATAAGCATGATTCGAGCTCGCCCGGTATAATCGAAATCGAACAGCTTGATTAATTCTCACAGAGGCATGAACAGGCGACTCCGAGGCGTTTTCAAACACGTTGTCCTGGCGACCGGATACGGGCTGCTGGGTGCGATCGTATTTGCGGCGGTGGGGTACATCTATTTTCTGGAGACCCGGCCGGATCTCAAAATCTGGCACACCGCGCGGCTCGACGCGGAGTATACAGCGGAGCGATCGAACGACGTCACCACGCTGGAAGGTTACCTCGAAATCGAGGAACGGGTCATGCAGCAGCTTCAGCAAAAGGTCTACGACCGGATCGGCGCCAAAGATCGCCGGCAAATCGTGCGCTACCACCGCGGCAGCATGATGGACCCGGATTCAAAGCCTGCAAACTGGAACAGGACTTTCGAGCTGACACCGGACCGGCCGGCGGCGGGCGCCCTGCTCATACACGGTCTTTCAGATTCACCGTACAGCATGCGGGCGATTGCGGAATCCCTTTACTCACACAACGTACTGTCCATCGGTATGCGCATGCCCGGGCACGGCACCGCTCCGTCCGGGCTGGTGGACGTGCACTGGAAAGACTTTGTTGCGGCCGTACGCATCGGCGTCAACGAGCTGAAAAGCCGCCTCGGCGATGCGCCCTTGTTCATCGTGGGCTACTCCAACGGTGCGGCACTGGCAGTAGAGTATGCGCTGGCCCCGCTGGAGGGGTCCATGAGCCCGCAGGCCGATGCGCTGGTGCTGTTGTCGCCCGCCATCGGTGTATCACCGGTCGCCGCCCTCGCCCGATGGCAGGGGCGCCTCGGCAAGATCGCCGGATTCAAGAAACTTGCCTGGAACTCGATCGAACCGGAGTTCGATCCCTACAAGTACAACTCGTTTGCGGTCAACGCCGGGGACCAGATCCATCAGCTCACCAGCGAGATCGAGCGGCGGATAAACAATCTGGCGGCCGCTCACGGTCTGATTTATTTTCCGAGAACGATCGCGTTCCAATCGGTAGTGGATGCAACCGTACCTCCCCAGGCATTGCTCGATAGATTTTTCATGAAACTGGATAAGAGCGGAGGCCATCAGCTGGTGCTATTCGACGTCAACCGGTACTCGGAAACGGAACCGCTTCTCCGTTCTGATCCCGATTCATTCGTCAAGTCGCTGTTCGAGGACCCGGGTTTGCCGTTCGATCTGAGCCTGGTGACGAACGTGGAAACAACCACTGAAGATGTCATGGTGCGATTCAAGCTCGCGCAGAGTCCCTTTGTGTTCGATCGACCCCTGATGCGTGCCTGGCCGGCCGAGATGTTCTCCATGTCTCACGTCGCAGTGCCGTTCCCACCGGATGATCCGCTCTACGGCGGTTCAGATATTCCGGGAGACGAGCGGGTCACGCTGGGGTCGGTGCACATCAAGGGAGAGAGAAACCTTCTCCAGATTCCAGACAGCTTCTTCATGCGGTTGCGGCACAATCCGTTCTTCGATTACATGATGAAGCGCATTGTCGAATTTCTCGAACTGGATAGCCCGGACACGAGCTAGCTCGCATTTCTTACAAGCCGCCTGTGCCTGCTTAGGTACTGCAGCGGAACAACTTCAATGCATTCTTTACTGGTTCATATATATTTCGATGTGGACGGAGACAAGCATACCCGGAAACAATAGAATTTGCCCCAAACCCAAACACCGATACACAGGAGAGAAAATTGGACAAAGTACGCTATGAAAAGGGCCTTGCAGCCCGAACCGCCGTGCTCGGGGAAGAATATGTCAACCAGTCTCTGCGCGCCGCGGACGACTTCAATCGCGAGTTCCAGGAGCTGGTGACGGAATACTGCTGGGGCACGTGCTGGGGCGATGACACCCTGGACAGGAAACAACGCAGCCTACTGAATCTCGGCATGCTCGCGGCGCTGAACCGGATGCACGAATTCGAGATCCACTTCAGGGGCGCTATCACGAATGGGCTGAGCAGGGACGAACTGAAGGCTATTTTGCACCAGATCACGATCTATTGCGGGGTGCCCGCGGGTGTCGAAAGCTTTCGCGTCGCACGCAAGGTATTCGCCGAACTGGACGGCTGAAGGTGGCAATACCGGCGACAATGCGGGGCGTGCATCTCACCGGCAACGGTGGCCTGGACAAGCTCGTTGTCAGAAACGACATACCCGTGCCCGCCCCCGGACCTGACGAAGTACTGATCGAGGTCGGGGCTTGCGGCATGAACAACACCGACATCAATACCCGTACGGCCTGGTACAGCAAGACCGTCACCACCGCCACCTCTGGCGGTGGCAGCGAAGGTTTCGCGCTGGCCGGGACCGACGACTCCACCTGGGGCGGCTCCGGTCTGACTTTTCCGAGGATTCAGGGCGCCGATGTAGCGGGCCACATCGTCGCCGTCGGAGCCAAGGTGGACGAATCCATGATAGGCGAGCGCGTGGTTGTCGATCCGTGGCTGCGTGATCCGGAGGAGCCCGAAGACCGGCGCCTTGCCGGCTACTTCGGAAGCGAACGGGATGGGGGTTACGCCGAGTACACGACGGTCCCGGCAATCAATGCGGTCCATATCGACTCGAACCTGAGCGACACCGAACTTGCAACTTTTCCGTGTTCGTACTCTACCGGGGAATACATGCTGACCCGTGCGCGCCTGGCTGAAGGTGAAACCATACTGATCACCGGAGCCTCCGGGGGCGTGGGCTCCGGCCTGATACAGCTCGCACGGGCACGCGGCGCACGAACCATTGCCATCGTCGGCAAAGAAAAAATCGAAGCGATCCGGGCCCTCGGCGCCGATGACATCATCTCGCGGGACGAAACGGATCTGACCGCCGCGGTGCGGGACGTCGCCCCCAACGGCGAAGTCGAGGTCGTCGCCGATGTCGTCGGAGGAGAGAACTTTCCCGAGCTGCTGGGACTGCTGGGCCGGGGCGGGCGTTACGTCACCTCGGGAGCGATCGCGGGACCCATCGTCCAACTGGACCTGCGTACGCTGTACCTCAATGACCTCGAAATGTGGGGCGCAACCGTCATGCCGCGGGAAGTATTCGTCAACCTGGTAAGGCTGATCGAGCGGCAAAAACTGCGTCCCCTCGTGGCGGGGACATTTCCATTGGAGGACATCCATGCCGCCCAGAAGAAATTCCTTGAGAAGAAACACGTCGGAAACTTCGTGATCGTACCTTGAAGATCAGGCAAATCTCCGTTTACCAGGTCGATCTGACCCTCGCCGGCGGCGGCTACTATCTGTCCGGGGGCCGGTTGTTTTTCGACCGCCTCGACAGCACCATCGTGCGCGTGGAAACCGATGACGGCATCCACGGCTGGGGAGAGAGCTGTCCCTGGGGCGCGACCTATCTGCCGGCGCACGGCAAGGGGGTGCGCGCGGCAATGGACGAATTCGCGCCCAAACTCCTCGGCATGGACCCACGCCGTATAGACCGGATCAACGAGGCGATGGACCTTGCGCTCCCGGGCCATATTTATGCGAAGTCGGCTATCGATATGGCCTGCTGGGATATTCTGGGTAAATATTCCGACCTACCGCTTTGCGATCTACTCGGAGGAAGAACCGAGGGTCCCGTCATACTGCATTCGTCGATCTCCAACGGAACACCGGAGCAGATGCTTACCTACGTGGATAACGCCGCGTCACGCGGTTACCGTATTCATTCATGCAAGATCGGCGGTGAAGATATCGCCCTGGACCGGGCCCGCGCACAGGCCCTTGCGGCGCACCTGCCGGATGCCGGCGCCCTGACTCTCGACGTCAACCGGGCATGGCTGCCCGATCAGGCCATCCAGGTGATGAATGCCGTGGCAGGTCGGAGCATATACTTCGAACAACCCTGTGAAACCCTGGACGAGTGCCTCCAGGTGCGGCGGCTTACCAGCAACCCGATCATACTCGATGAAAATATTCACACCATCCACGACATCGCACACGCGTGGCGATCTCGAATCTGCGAGGCGATTGGCCTCAAGGTCGGGCGGGTTGGGGGATTGACCAAAGCAAGGAAAATCCGCGACTTCTGCGTGGCCATGGGCATCCGCATGAATATCGAGGATACCGGCGGGAGCGTGCTGGCGGATACCGCGGCGGTACATCTGGCCCAGTCGACCTCGACGATTCACCGCCGCGCAACCTGGCTGTGCCACGACATGTGCGACGTCGACATCGCCCCGGGTCAGGGTGCGCGAAACGCCATTGGTGAAACCAACGCACCCGATCTGCCGGGGATCGGTGTCGACCTGGATGGGATCGAGCCGGGTCTGCTGGCAGCGGCGTATAGGTAGTTCCTGGACAGGGACAAACTAAATATCTATAAAGCTAATCGCGTTCTGGTGAACCTGACGAGTCTTATGAACCTGACGAGTCTTAATTCGTCGCAATGCCGATAATAATCAATAAAGCGAAGCCGATGATCAGGGCGATGACGGCCTTGTGCTTTTTCAACTTTTGACTGAGTCCCTCCACCTCGGCCTCCCGGGCTTGCAATGCCCAAGCCGTGAGGTCGCCGCTGGAGATCAGGGCTTCCAGCTTGCCCCCGGTCGTGAGAGGCAGGTGTCGTATGCGCTGCTCGGTCACCTTTCGCATCGCTTCTTCGACCGTCATCCACGCCTCGACGCACTGGGGGTCGGGCGTCATTACTTCCGACATCTTGGTGGTCTTGACGTCCAGGCCTTCGGCAACAACCCGGGTCAACAGGTCACGTTCGGTGAAAATACCAGCCACAGCACCGTCTGTGTTCAATATGACCATAGCGCCGATTTTCAGCTTTTTCATTTTGTCGACCACATCGAAAACAAGATCTTCCGGCGAAGCCGTGTGGATCTCGTCGCGTTTGTGTTCGGCAATAGTTCGCAGCGCGCTTCGTAAACTCATCAGTTTTCTCCTGTCAACAGGGTGCGTGATAAGCGATTATAGTCTTACTTCATAGAGGTTAATGTACTATTCATTGATGGCTCTCAACAACGATTGAACTAACCGTTGGATCCAGCTCTATACAAAGTCGAGGATGGTAATCGCTGCAGGCTCTGACAGCTGCGCCGATGTGTTCAAACATTCCGATGGAAACTATTCGTGGCGGCCCATCTTATGCGGGTTGCAGCGCTTCAGGCGCGCAGTCTTTCGTTAGCGGGATCCCAGACCGGTTCGGCCAGAACGGTGGCCCGGTGGGGCTCCCCCAGCAGGTCGATATCGAACTGGCTGCCGGGGTTGGCGTACTCGGGCTCGACGTATACGAAACCCAGGCTCTTGCCCGTGTAGTGGCCATACGCCCCCGATGTCGTGACCCCCAAGGCTCGTCCGTCGACAACGGCAGGTTCGCCGCCGTGCACATCACTGTCGCCTGCTTCCACTTCGACATAGACCAGCCGGGTGGTGACGCCCTTCTCCCT
>CAMYOI010000104.1 GCA_947259955.1 uncultured Gammaproteobacteria bacterium | reverse complement strand
TACATATCCGATATCGCCCGAGTGATACCAACCGTCTGCATCGATTGCCTCAGTGGTCGCTTCCGCATTATTCAGATAGCCGAGCATTCGTTGCGGTCCACGCAGCCAGTATTCTCCCAACTGATTTGGCCCTAGAGCATCTCCTGTTTCAACGTCAATAATCATCGCTTCGGTGTTGGGAATAACAGGACCTATACTTCCGATTTTGACCTTATCCGGACCGGTATAATCAAAGTTGGTAACCGGGCTCATTTCGGTCATGCCGTAGCCCTGGGTAACAACGCAGTTGAGACGTTCACTGCAGGCCAGAGTAATTTCTTTGCCCAATGGGGCTGCTCCCGAAAGGATAAATCTCAGCGGCGAAAGATCGTAGTTATCGACCAGCGGGTGTTTGGCCAGAGCGAGCACGATGGGCGGCACCAGGTAGGCAACGGAAATTTTCTGATCCTGCATCACTTGTAAAAACTGTTCCAGGTCAAAACGTGGCATTGTCACAATGGTGGCTCGATTTAGTAAACCGTGGGCCATCAATACGACCATGCCGAAAATATGAAAAAACGGCAATATCGCGATTAGGGTGTCCTGTTCCGTTACTCCAGATATTCCCCGGATCTGGGTGATATTGGCAACTAGGTTATAATGCGTCAGCATGACTCCTTTGGGCATACCCGTGGTACCGCTCGAATAAGGCAAAACGATAATATCTTCACCTGGATTTATCTTCGCACCGGGAAAATCTCCTTCGGTCTGAATTAGAGAATTAAAGGGTGTCGCGTATTCGGCTTCGCCGAGGACGAATACTTCTTCGATGTTAGATTTTGAAGCGGCTTCACGCGCGTTTTCAAGAAACAATGGGACGGTTAGCAGGTATTTTGCGCTCGCATCATTTAACTGACGCGTCAGTTCATCAACTGTGTAGAGGGGATTAATTGTGGTGTTAATTCCGCCCAGCATCGCGACGCCGTAAAAAACGATCGCGTATTCAGGTGAGTTGGGGCAATAGATAGCGAAAACATCGCCTTTTCCGAAGCCTTTCTGTTTTAACCCTCGCGCAAAAGACTGAATACCCTGATAGAGCTGCCCGTAGGTCACGCTTTGCCCCGAGAGGCCATCGACAATTGCAGGCTTGTTGGCGAAGGGACCCAGGTCCCCAAAAATATACTGAGGAAGGGAAATATTATTCGGGATATCGATATCCGGATGGGGGCTCTTAAAGATCATTTTTACTACCTACCATCGATGTTTTTAATTTTCTAATTGGTGCCAATCTTCAATTAGTCCTGTGTTGCGGTTCTTAAATTTCTAGAAACCTTACTAGGCAAATACGAGTTAATCGAAATTGATTTTGATGTACGGCCCGTTATCAGAGAAGAGACAACGGTGGTAATCGTTTCTAATGCCATTAGATTGTTATTCGAAATCATAACAAAATATGCAATGGATTAAGACAGACAGATGTCTTAATGACAATCCTAAAATGTGATTTAGGCGCCTAGTCCAGTCACGATCCCGCCTCGGAAAATTCAGTTCTAAGTGTCGGTTGTGGGTCGCCTCCAGACCGAGGTGCTGCAATGCAACAACGCGTTCCCGACCTGCAAAGATAGGTCGGCTTCGGGCAAATTGCAGGCGTTGCGTGCTCTGGTTGCGACCGGCAAGAATGTATCAGGTCCAGTCAATCAGACTGGAACTAATAATGCCTCAGATCGACAGGCGGCTGTCTGCGCCATAGCGGCCGGAGCAAATACGCATCGGGCGGGTAGAATGCGCTGCACTGCGTGAGGCGGGAACCGGCCAACTCCGGTCATTCGGTTGTAGAATCTGTACGACAGCTCCATACTCTATATGGTCCTTCTGTCCTCTCTCAGTGATACTTAGAAACAACTGGCAGGTATCTGTCAGTGAGAGCGGGACATGCACCCGCGGGTTACGAATATCATAAAGAGACATTTTCACGTTCTAAGACATTGGTAGATGGCAAACCAACGCAGTCATTTCAACCACCAATACCGATAGTTACAAAACGCCCCTTCATCAAGGGGCGCCTGCGATTCTCGCGCCTCGGTGTAGCCGCTCTCGGTTTTCTTCCAGGTGGTAACTGCGACTCCATCCCCATTTTTCGAGTCTGAATTCGGGAAATGTCCGGCGCAGTTCTTCGACCACGGACTCGGCTTCGCTTGCCTTATTCTGCAAAGCGTAACTCGCGGCCAGAAATACATACGGCATAGGGGAGCCGACCGGGAACTTTTCGTTTCGTCGTTTCCAGAACGCTTCCGCCATGGCATAGTCCTGGTTCATGAAGTAAGCCATGCCCAAGAATGAAGTGTTTCTGTCCGTGTCCACCGGATTCATGCGCCGGGCGAGTTTCAGATGCTCTATCGCTTCGGCCGATTGTCCAGCAAATTGCTGGTAGAGCCCGGTGAATAGGTGCACCTCGTAGTCTCCGGGCAGTAGCACCAGCGCCTCTCGCATGGTTGCCACCGCGGCCCTTGGATCACCGGAGGCGAGCTGCGCCCCACCTAGAGCGACGTAAGACCACCCGAATTGAGGGTCGATACGGATCGCTTCCTGTGCCAGGTCCAGCGAGCGCTGCGCATCGTCGGTCCGCGAGCCTCCGAAGCCGAACCGAGCCTTGACCGAGTAATTGAAGGAAAGGCCCGCATATCCACCTGCGAACTTCGGGTCGAGTTCAATTACGCGCTTGAAAAGCGCTTCACCTCGCTCGATGTTCGTGCGACTTGGTACATCCACCGTGCGCCTGGCCCGAATGAAAGCGTCGTACGCATCGATATTTGTGGTGTACTTTTGGAACAGACGCTCGTGTTCGCCGGACTTCAACGTCACGGCCATTGCCTTGACCACCTGTGCCGCGACCTCGGATTGTACTGCGAACACGTCCCGAAGCTCTCGGTCGTAGCGATCCGCCCAGATTTGGTTGCCCCGCAGCGCATCAATGAGCTGCGCGGTTACGCGGATACTATTCTCTGAGCGGCGCACGCTACCCTCCAGTACGTATTGCACACCGAGGTCCTCGGCCACCTGGCGTATCTTCACCCCGGACCGCTCGTAGGTAAACGTCGCACTACGAGCGACTACGAATAGCCCCGAGATCTTTGATAAATCAGTAATGATGTCCTCGGTAATACCATCAGAGAAAATTTCCTGCTCCTTATCTTTGGAAATATTCTCAAAGGGCAGTATCGCAACAGAAGGCTTGTCTGGGAGTTTGTAAGCCATCTTTGCGGGATCGGCGGGCTCAACTGTTGGCCCCCATGGATTTAACCAATAAAAGAGGCCGGCCACGATAAGGGTCAGAACACCCGCTTCCACAAGCCATCGTGACCTATTGATTTTGGAGGATTGAGCTGATGGTACGGATAGCGGTTCAGGTTTTGGGATAGCGGCTTCATCACCCAATTCGACGAAGAACACACGAACCGGTTCATCGAACCCTTTAACCTTCTGCTCTCCAAGAGGTCCGTAATGAAAATGAAGCCTTGCCGGTAGCGCCTCTCGTATTGCGGAAGAGATACAAAGCCCCCCGGGCTCTGCTAGTTGCTCCAATCGCTGTGCGAGTACAATCCCAGCCCCCGTGATGGTGTTGTCGGCGATGACCACTTCACCGAGCGCAATGCCAACTCGAACTTCCGGCCGTATGTCATCGGAATACCCCTCATTGGAGGCCCCGTTCTCCGATTGGAAGGCAAGCGCAGCCGATACTGCGTCAGACGCCCGCTCGAACTCTGCCACCAGAGCATCCCCCCGTATCTCGTGTGCTGTCCCCGAGTACGCTGCAATAATGGCGGCGAAGTTTCTGAATACAGCTTGTATCCGCTCGTGTGCGACGCGCTCATCTTTTTGTACAAGCTCGGTAGAGCCTACAACATCAGCGTGTAGGATGACGACGAGTTTGGAGCGAATTGACATGGGTTGCCAGTTCTTGTTTTTGGCTCCCGAAAGTCTATCTTTATCATAGCAAATAAGCCACATAGAGCGGCTTGTCGCTAAATGAAAGATATACCCGCAACACGACCCACTCGCTTGCTATAGGGCAAGACGAAGTTAACTGAAATTTTACAGCTTTCATCCTTGTACCCGTCGCTAACCAATTGTGGACGTTTGCGTAATTGGGCGAACCGCCGATAACGACGACTTTCGGCATACGTTGACGATGAGCCTTTGCGGCGAACTTAATTTGTGAGTGCTGCTGTCACCACAACTTCAATTACCGTCTGTGGCGTTGGTAACTCTGTGACAGCGATACAAGCACGCACTGGATAGGGCTCCTTGAAAAAACGCTTGTAAACCTCATCAACGGCCGCTTTGTGTTTGAGGGACGTCAAGAAAATCTGTACTAGAACCACGTCACTCAAGTCTGCTCCAGCAGCCTCCAAGGTCGCCTCCAGGTCTGCAAAAGTGACCTCAGCCTGCCGCGTCGCGTCACCGCTCTCAATCGAACCATCCGGACGAATCGGCACGTGCACTGAATACAGCGTGTTGTTCGCAGCTACCGCCCAAGCATGCGGAGCCGAGGGTTTTTTGAGGCCTGTTTGAATTGTTCTGCGCATGGCTCAATGTTCCTAAGGTCGTCGATTACCGATCACAAGGATATCACCGGCGGATGGCGTAGTCCTGAATCGCGGTAGTGGATCAGCCAAGCACAGCCAGGGTAGTTGTTCGCCTGCAAAGATATGAAACTCAGGTTCAAGTATTTCTGGCTCATCGAAGGCCCCTGCCATCAAGTTGATGTCCTCTGGCCACTGCTCACTCTGATAGGTCAGTGATGTACCGCACACCGAACAAAATGAACGTGTTACGCCAGCGGAGGAAGCCTAAGTCGAGGGCTCTTTACCTGTAAAAGTCACAGCAGCTCGAGGAAAACCCGCCGCCGTAACCAAAGTCCCCCCGGTTGCTCTCCGACAAGAAGAACAGTGGCAGATACCAACCCAGGATGCAGGACCTATCGCTACAAAATGAACCTTCCCGTACATGCAGCCACCGGACCAGCTACGTTCATCTGACACGTCTATTCTCCTGATCCGCCACAGCATTCTCCGTTTGAAACAGATGCGCTTCCTGTGGAATGACCAGGCTCCCTCCCTGTTGGTAGTCGGTAAGCGCAGAGCACACATCGGCAACAACGGCATCTATGGTTTCATCTCCTTTTTCAACAAGTTCCTGTTCGTAAGGCGATGCTAGTAGTTCTTTGCGAATTGAGAAACGAGGAGATTCAAAATGCCGCTGCACAACAACACTGGAAACATCCTTGATTCTAAAGTTCGCCCCCGTCAGCAACGAAGCAATAACATCTCCGTCACGAAATGAGAACGGTGCAATGGCCTGTTTCGCAGACTTTTCGCTCACGCGCTCTCTCAGACTGTCAGCGATTGCCTGGAAAAGTGGACTCATTGTCCGCCAACAGGTGAGAATGAATCGACCACCATGGATAAGTGTGCGCCCAATCTCCGTCAACGCCTTCGACTTATCTGGAAAGAACTGCAGTCCCTGCTGACAAAAGGCAATATCGAACTCTTCATTTTCAAAGGGCAACTCGGTTACGTCGCATGCATACCACTCAACTCTGTGCTTGGAATCTGGCATCGTTAGACGTGCCACCTCTATCATCGCCGGATTCAAATCGGTCCCCACAATCCGACCCGTGCCTGGTAAGTGCTCCGCAAGTAACTTGCAAATAACGCCCGTACCACAGGCGATATCGATTACGTGAGCGTTCTCGGGTAGGGAAATCGCCTCAAGTGTTGCCTTTGCCAACGGACCGAAAACAGACGGCACTTTCTGGGATTCATATTTTTCCGCCGCCACTGTGGATAGATGGTACGTGTTGTCCTTATTCATGGGTTACGAGACCCCTAGATCTACTGGCGAGAGTAACTGTATCCATGTCAAATATCGCTTCTACTCGGTAGGGTTCGCAACCACCGCATCGACCTCAAACTCCACCAGCCACTCGGGGTTCACGAACCGCGTCACCTGCATGATCGTATCCACGGGTTTTATCTCACGAAAATATTCGGCACGAACATCGATCACGGCTTTCCAATCATCGATGTTGGTCAACAATATTCTCGTTCGTACCACATCGTGCAGCCCCGACCCGGCATGTTCCAATGCTTCCTTGATAATCTCTATGCAACACCGTGCTTGCGGCGCCGGATCCAATCCCAACCGTTTTGCCATTGGCGTCGACCGGAGCCGTACCCCCAACGCTGATGAATGGGCTAACACGGATTGCCCTTGCAAACCCAACAACCTCTTCCATGGAGTTTACATTGAGTACAAGTTGACGTTTCACTTTGGCCGCCTCCTTTATTACTTGAGATTGGGCAAAACCGCTGATCTTCTTGGAAATTAGACTCCAAATCACCCCTATCAGCAAAGAAATTTGTTGCGGAGCGATCAGCTCTACTCAATAATTTGCAGGTCTTTCCCACTGTGTCACTGGGTGTGCATATCAATGAAAAATACATCTCGTCACGATGCATGGAGTGCGGGAGACAGCTATGACGCGTATATGGGCCGTTGGAGTCGCCTCATCGCCGAAAGATTCCTCGAATGGATCGATGTCAGGGAAGGACTCGACTGGTTGGAAATCGGATGTGGGACCGGCGCCTTGTCTTACAGCATTCTGGCCCGCTGTGATCCTGCTAGCCTGATCGCTGTTGAACCATCGGAAGGGTTCGTAGAGGCTGCAAGGAGAAATGTGCCGGACCAACGAGCTGGGTTCCATGTTGGCGACGCCGAGATATTGCCTATTGATGACAGCAGCAGGGATATTGCCGTTTCTGCGCTCGTCCTGAATTTCGTTCTCGACAAGCAAAAGGCTTTATCTGAAATGGTCAGGGTGTTACGGCCCGGTGGGGCTGTAGCATTTTACGTTTGGGATTACCCAGGTGGTGGCGTAGAGTTCATGCAATCTTTCTGGGATGCGGCTGCCTCTCTTGATCCCGCTGCTTGCGATCTTGCTGAGGACAAGCGTTTTCCGGATTGTACACAGGAACGATTGATCGAGTTGGCAGACAGTGTTGGCCTGGAAGAGATTAAATCGGCTGCTATCGAAGTGCCGACAATTTTTACGGACTTTGAGGATTATTGGCATCCGTTCACGCTTGGGGCAGGTCCGGCACCAGGCTATTGTTTGAGTCTCGAATCTGACGCACGGCAGCGATTAAAGAAGGTCCTGCAAGATTGCCTTCTTCAACGAGCAGATGGTTCGATAGCCCTGAACGCAAGAGCGTGGGCAATCAATGCTGAGGTCCCATAGTGTGTGTAATTGGCCGTTCAGTAACCTGTGTAGCGCACAAAACCCCCATCGGTCGAGCGACCTGGGAGGAGAGAGGCGATGACAGAAAAACATATAGATACTGTGGTCGTAGGGGGTGGACAAGCAGGACTATCTGTTAGCTGGCATTTGAAGCAGAAGGGGCGAAAGCATACAGTCCTCGACCGCGGTAAAATCGGGGATACCTGGCGGCAACGTTGGGATTCCTTCTGTCTGGTCACCCCAAACTGGTGCTGCCAGCTCCCAGGATTCCCTTACGACGGTAACGAACCTGATGGCTTCATGCTGCGCGACGAGATCGTCGAGTATGTGGAACGCTTTGCCAGGAGTTTCCAACCACCCATTCGGGAAAATGTCGATGTGCGTCGGGTAGGCGCCGCGAACGATGTGGGCCGATTTCATCTTGAGACTTCGGAAGGTGAGTTGAGCACCGATAACCTAATCATCGCCGTCGGGACCCATCAGCACCCGAATATCCCAACTTGGGGCAGTAAACTGCCTGATGACATCGTACAACTCCATACTCGAGATTATCGAAGCCCCGCTCTACTGCCGCAAGGGGCGGTTCTGGTGGTCGGCAGCGGCCAGTCAGGTTGTCAAGTTGTGCAAGACCTGCTCGGTGTTGGTCGCGAGGTGCATCTTTGCGTGGGCAGCGCCGGGCGAATTCCCCGTCGTTACCGTGGCCGCGATATCATAGAGTGGGACGCCGTCACCGGGTACTTCGACCTACCCGTGGACAAGCATCCCAAAGGACGCGAAGTCCGATTCCAACCGCACCCGCATCTCTCAGGCCGTGACGGGGGACAGACAATCGATTTGCGCCAGCTGGCTTTGAACGGTGTGAACCTGCATGGCCAACTGTTGGATGTTGAAGACGCAACGGTTCACTTCGCCGACGATCTGGCCGAGACTCTCGATACTGTAGACAGGATATGTCGCGAGAACTTGGATGAGATTGATGACTACATCACCAACAATGGCATCGACGCGCCGAAGAATGATCTAGTGCCAGTCGGCTGGCAACCCTCTTCGCAACCGCGAACAATGGATTTGAAACAGACTGGTATCAGCACTGTGATCTACGGGACGGGTTTTCATTTCGATTTCAGTTGGATAGATTTACCCGTGTGCGACGAGCGCGGTTATCCCCAATATGAGCGGGGTGTGACACCGATCCCAGGACTATACTTCGTCGGACTTCACTGGCTGCACACCCAAGGCTCAGGGCTGTTCTATCAAGTGGGACGAGACGCGGAGTACGTAGTGGATCATCTGTCTTCTAATCTTTAACAACTGTGACCCTGTTTTAACCTACCAGAATGACTGCAACGGGCTGCGGGCATAGCGAGCTCTGGTTGCGACCGGCAAGAATGTGTCAAGTCCAGTCTATCCTGCCAGTACTGATTTTGCCTGAGCTCGACTGGCGGCTGTCCGCGCCATAGCGGACCGAGCAAACAGGCGATAGGCGTATAACTTCCGCAGGACCGCATTAGGCAGGACCCGGCCAAGTGCAGACGGAGTGTCGTCGGATACTTCGAGGACCCAGCATGTCATGCTGTCATAACATGTAAAACCCCGAACCTGGCTGCCCGGGGGGCTCAAGCAGATGGCAGCGAATCGATCAACTGTTCCATTTTGCGGCGTACTTTCACGTCGGGCAGTTCGCCATAGGCCGCCCCTATATTGTCCAGCATATGTTTGGCCTTGCTGGTCGACGGCGTAACGCAGGTCGTGGCGGGATTGGCTGCGACGTATTTAATGAAAAACTTCGCCCACGTATCTGCTCCCATTTCCTGCGCCCACGCGGGGACGTCCATCCCTCTGACCCGGCTGAACAGACGGGAGCGTCCGAATGGGATGTAGACGAGAACCGCGATGCCCAGCTCCTTTGCCAGCGGCAATATCCTATCGGCCGCGAGACGGTTATCTATCGCATAATCTACACCGATAAAGTCAATCGGAAAATCGCGCATAGCTTTAGCGAGATCTGGATAACGCCGATGTTTGGTGGATGTTGTGCCGATGTATCGGATGCGGCCATCTTTCTTGAGTTCCGATATCACACCCATCTGTGTGGGTAGATCAGCCAGATTATGTACCTGAATCAGGTCGATCGGCTCTTTACCGATGCGTTCAAATGATTGTTCAACCTGAGCGCGGGCAGCGGATGCATCCGCGCGGTCGTTGCTACCTCGTCGCAGTACATTGACTTTGGTCGCCCAGACAATCCTGTTGGTCATGCCAATCTGCCGGGCGATCCGCCCGCTGACATGCTCCGATGCACCATAGGATGGCGCGGTGTCCAACACGGTGCCGCCGTTCCCGACCAAGGTTTTGATAACGTCGGTAAGTGCGCTTACATTTCCGCCTTGCGCGACGGAACGAAATGTAGCCGAAGTGCCCAGACCGACAATCGGCAGTTGTTATCCGGTCTTGGGAAGCCATTTAGTAATCAGAAGAAAATATCAAGGGAGTCAATATGCACGATAAGAAAATAAAAATTGTGGTCAGCAAAGTTGGCTTGGACGGCCATGATCGGGGTGCCAAGGTAGTGGCTTCCTTACTCAAAGAGGCGGGCATGGAGGTTGTCTATTTGGGAATGTATCAGAATCCAGAAGGGATTGTTCAAGCCGCCATCGATGAGGATGCGGATGTCATCGGGGTAAGTTATCTTTCAGGAGAGC
>CAMYOI010000103.1 GCA_947259955.1 uncultured Gammaproteobacteria bacterium | reverse complement strand
GTTGGCCAGCGCATCGGCGACCAGCGAATCGGTCTCGGTTACGGGGTCGGCGAAGTGCGCCCTGATTTTCATTTATTCGAACCGCATAATCAAACCGCAGTTTCCAACAGACGGGCCAATCATCCACGCTCTCCCATCAATGCCCGTACTCTCGCAACGTAGTTCCTGGTTTCTTCGGGGGCGTGTGGTGCAACCCGGTTCCAGTTCGTGTCGCCGTCTGCGGACATGCGTGCAAGCTGCAGGGCCCTGGATATCCGGGAGTGTCCGGCATTGTAGCTGGCCAGGGTGAACGGGAGCCTTTGCAAGGCCGGAACGTGCAGCCGCCATCGATCGTACAAATAACGGCCGTAGGCGACCCCGGCGCCAACGTTCCAACGCGCTTCGTGGATGTCCGGCAGCAGACTGTGGTCCCGCCACACTTCTTCGAAAGTCGACGGAAGGATCTGCATGAGCCCGACCGCGCCGCGTCGACTCCTGGCATGCGGGCGCAGTCTGGACTCGATGATCCCCTGCGCCCTGAACCAGCGCCAATCCGTGGTCACGCCGAAGTAGTGCTTGGCGTGCTTCCTGAATTGATGATCGTAATCCCCCCGCCACTTTGGATCGTCTACGGGAAGTCGAGGCTGCAGCCAATATGCGAACGCCACGAGAACGGTGACGCAGCCGACGGTCGCGACGTACCGGGATCGTCTCAATTCAGGCTGAGGCCGATCACCAGGCCCATGGCAACGCCGATGCCGATGAACATGCCCATCACCATGGACCCAACGGCCCGATTGCCATTGGCAAGCTCCTGCGCGATGTTGAAAGGAGTAAACAAGTTGAAAATGAAGTATCCGATCCACATGAACACGAGTGTGATCGCGCCGCCAAGGAGGGCATAGATCAGATTGACGATGATTGGGCTCATTTGCCTGGGTATGCTCCCGTGCAGTTCAGTCATATTATAAGAATATATCGGTCCTGACTACGGTAAACTCGCGTTGCCGGATGGCTGACCATATACTGTCGACCGCCCGTTCAACTGGAATGCCAATCCATGAGCTACGACGATGTCATTGAATTCTGGTTCAGGGAAATTACCCCGGAGCAGTGGTGGCGGAAAAGCGAGGAATTCGATCGCAGCATCCAACGTCGTTTCGGGCAGATCCATCGGGTCGCCGCGCGCTGCGAGCTGTATGAATGGCGATGCTCCGCTCATGGGAGACTGGCGGAGATCATCGTTCTGGACCAGTTCTCCAGGAATATCTACCGCAATTCACCCTTGTCCTTTGCCTTCGATCCCTTGGCGCTGTGTCTGTCCCAGGAGGTTATTTCGCGCGGTATGGATGGTCATCTTTCCCTCGACGAGCGGAGTTTCTGTTACATGCCGTTCATGCACAGTGAATCAGCAAAGATTCACGAAATCGCCGTGACTCTGTTTGCCGAACCGGGGCTCGAGTCCAATCTGGATTTCGAACTGAAGCACAAGGATATCATTGACCGATTTGGCCGCTATCCGCACCGAAATGAAATCCTTTCGAGACCGTCCACACCGCAAGAGATGGCGTTTCTCGAACAGCCCGGCTCTTCGTTCTAATTTTAAAGGAGGTATTATGGCTGCATACATCGTTGTTCAGGTAGACGTCAAAGATCCCGTGCGCTACGACGAATACAGAAAAATGGTCAAGCCCACGCTAGATTCCTTCGGCGGTCGCTTCCTGGTCCGCGGCGGCGAGGTCGAAAACCTCGAGGGAGGCTGGAAACCCGCGAGGTTCGTCATCATCGAGTTCGACAGCGCGGCACAGGCCAGGTCCTGGTGGGACTCGGAGGAATATGCGCCTGCAAAGGCACTCCGGCGGGATACGACCCACACTGAGATGATCCTGGTCGAGGGTGTTTGAGCGGTGGATCAGCACAAGCTGACGGTAGCGATCTCGTCTCGAGCGCTTTTCGATCTGGAGGAAAGCCACCTGGTTTTCGAATCGGAGGGTGTGGACGCCTACTGTCGGTACCAGATCGAGCACGAAGACGAATGCCTGGAACCGGGGGTCGCATTCGGACTGGTACAAAAACTGTTGCGACTCAACAGGGGGCTGGAAGACCAGGATCAGGTGGAGGTGGTATTGATATCCCGCAACAACGCGGATACCGGCCTGCGTGTGTTCAACTCGATTCAGCACTACGATCTGAGCATCACCCGGGCGGCATTTACCGGTGGACAGAGCCCGTACCGCTATGTCCAACCGTTCAACGCACAATTGTTTCTCTCCGCTGATCCCCAAGATGTAAGCAATGCGTTGGAAGCCGGTTTTGCGGCGGCAACAATTCTGCCGTCGAAGTCCGCAGTGAGCCCCGGCGACGACCAGCAGGTTCGAATCGCCTTCGATGGAGATGCGGTTCTGTTTTCCGACGACGCGGAACGGGTTTTCAAAAACCACGGTCTGGAAGCGTTTACGGCATCGGAAATAGCCGCGGCAAACGACCCGCTCCCGGGTGGACCATTCAAGGATTTTCTGGCTGCGCTTCATCGGATTCAGGCCAAGTACTCGCAAAACGAGGCCCCGATCCGGACCGCCCTGTTTACCGCCCGTTCGGCCCCGGCGCATGAGCGGGTCGTGCGCACCCTGAGGGCGTGGAAAATCCGCATAGACGAAGCCGTCTTTTTAGGCGGGAAGGATAAAGGCGATTTTCTCAAGACATTCGGTGCCGACATCTTTTTCGACGATCAGCGAGGCCATTGTGATTCCGCCCGGGATCACGTGCCCACGGGGCACGTGCCCCACGGAGTAGCCAACGACTGACGGCACGATGCGACGGGTTCAGTCGCTACACGACTGCGTTTCAAATCGCTCCAAAATGCTCATTTACTCGAGGTGAATCGGGCGTTCTAGATAAGTTTCGCCCGGTTTGCCCTCTCCCTAGATTGTCTTGACGAACCGTTTTTTCAAGTTGTGCATACCATTTGTCGGTCCGAGCAGTACGTAGACGAACGGTATTTATTTCCCGCTGAACTGTAGTTTTCAAAGAAACCGATATATACTGAGGACTGCAACCCTGGGGGCGTTGAATTGAAACTTGGTGCTGATCACCGTCAACTTCTGGATCTAATGTACGATCACGCACCGTTGTCGCTTCTGGTCAATCTTCTGGTCCCGGTGCTGGTGAGCATTCCGCTCATACACGAGGTGCCTTTGCACATATTGCACGTCTACGTTGTATTCACCGTGTTTCAGGGTCTGGTCTGGGGAATCGGGAGCGTGGTCCTGCTCGATACCGTTACAGATTTCAATCGGGTGCTTGTTCTGGTGTTGATCGCGGGCATCAGCGCGGGAGCCATACCGCTGCTTGGGGCAATGCTCCCCGCGTATACGGGCTATCTGCTTTCCGCCACCCTGCCGGTCGAAGCGTGGATTTTCACCCAGGGCGGCATCCAGTTCTGGACGCTTGGGGTGATCGGTAGCGTGTTCATCTACGTATGCTTCATGGGAGCAAAACGTTTCAATGGCGTCCTGACCCGCTCACTGCTGCCCGAAGTCGACGAAACTGGAGCCCTCGCATTCCCTGGCGGCGCACACGACGCAAGCGCCGACGAACCGAATTCACGACCGCGGGTCGAAAGGGACGTCAGGGAGCGAGCCAAGATGGAGCAGGTGATTACAACGCTGTCCGCCGGATTCGTCCGCCTGACGGTCGGGGAAATCGATGGCGGCATACGCCAGTCCCTGGCCAAGATCGGCAGCCATGCGTGCATCGATCGAAGTTACATCTACCTGTTCAACGACGACAACGATGCGGGCAGGATCACACATCAATGGTGCCGAAACGGGGTCAGTCCCAGAGTGTCGGGGGATTTTAAAGAACTGAAACTGAGTATCAACAACATCCACAGGGGACGCAGTGTTTGCCTCCGGTCGCAAACCGAGATGCCCGTTGAAGCCGGTGCGGAGCGGGAGTTATTCGATCGTGAAAAGCTGAAATCGTGGATTGCCGTTCCCCTGATAGCGGACGGGAAGGCTCGCGGATTCCTGGGTTTTGATGCCCTCGAGAGAGAAATCAGCTGGAGTGAAGATATCATTGCCCTGCTGCGCATCGCCGGCGCCGCGTTGATGAACGCACTCGAGCGTAAACGCGATGAGGTCATAATCCAGTGCCAGGCCTACCAGGATCCCCTTACCTCACTACCCAATCGTCGTCGTTTCATGGCGCGGATGGAGCAGGTATTCAAGGTGTGTCGCAGGCAGAGTACCAAGGCCGCCATTCTGTTCATTGATATAGACTACTTCAAGAAAATAAACGACAGTCTGGGGCATGCTGCGGGTGATGCCCTGCTCCAACTGATTGCGCAACGCCTGCAGAGCGGCCTGCGAGGTGGTGATATGGCGTGCAGGCTGGGTGGGGACGAGTTCATCATCCTGCTCACCGACCTGGGGCAGAATTCAGCGGAGCCCGAACAGTCGGCGTTTTCGCTGGCCCGCCGTGTACACAGAGAACTGTCGTTGCCTTACGAAATCAACGGGCGGGAGGTGAATATTACCTTGAGTATGGGGGTCGAGGTGTTCCCTTCGAAATGTACGACCTCCGAGGCTGTTATTTCCAACGCGGACTCGGCCATGTACCGAGCCAAGAATTGTGGACGTAATTTCATCCAGCTGTTCGAACCCGATGTTTACGCAAGTGCGAGATCCAGGCTGCAGCTCGATGAAGACCTGCGTGACGCATTGCGCTTCGATAAGTTCGAGTTCTACGCTCAGTCACAGGTGAATTCGCACAGAGACGTGATTACTGATGAACTTTTACTGCGGTGGAATTCGGACAACCAGGGAATCGTCGAATCAAAGGACTTCATTACCCATGCGGAAGATTTGGGATTGATCATGGACATCGACGATTGGGTTATGAAAAAAGCCTGTCAGCTCGTCAAACACCAGAAAAGAATCAGCCACCACAAAAATATAAGCTACGCGATAAACATCAGTGCTCCCCAGTTCCTCAAGAAAGAGTTCACGGATTTGGTCTCCAATGAATTGTGCCACTCGGGTGTTAGCGGCGGTTTCCTCGAGTTCGAAATCCGGGAATCGATCTTTGCTCAGAATTGCGAACAAGTCCTCGAAAAAATGAACACTCTCAGGGCTATGGGTGTCGGCATCGTGCTGGATGGCTTTGGAATAGGTCACTCTTCCCTGGCCAGTCTGCGGCACCTGCCGATCAATAAAATAAAGATCGATCAATCTTTCGTAAGGGGTGTCGAAAAAAACCAGGACGATGCGGCCATCGTGGAAGCCATCGTTGCCGTCGGCGATCGATTCGAACTCGAAGTGGTCGCCGAAGGCGTCGAGAATGATGCGCAGTTCGAGTTCCTCCATTCCCGCGGAATCGGGCTGTTCCAGGGCTACTATTTTGGCCGTCCGCGCCCCCTCTTATCGAACTAGTCTGCAGGTTGGGTTCTGCACGGGCTCGCCACCGCGGGCCGGATTGAATGATCCCGTGCTGTGTTGCCTTCCTGGGTTTCGTATAATTACGCATCATTCTTCGTGAAAATATCGGACCGGCCCGCATATTGAAGCTCGGCAGCCGTTCCGTTCACAAATGATATGCAGGCTGATGCACGATGAAGATGACTGGAAAGCGCATGTTGTTCGTCCTCACGTTCATAGTGATGATCGGGTTGATGCTTCAACAGTGCTGGCAATCGAAGAGTCCCGGCGAAAAGTGGCTCTACTTTTTCAGCGATGCCGCCAGGGACTATGCCGGAGCCGCACTGGGACCGCTCCGCGGCACGAACGCACCCGTGCCCGAGGCGCTAAGCGGTTCCGATGTCGTTGTAAAAGAGAGCTATGTGACTTTCTCCCCGAAGCAACAAACAGATCTGACGCTGGCTTTTTCGCCGGCCGGACCGCCGCCGCGGGAGGATTCGCGTGGCCGATCATGGAAGCCTCTGGGAGAAGGCTGGTACGTACTGAATCGATGAGATTTCTTGGCAAAGTTGGAAACCTGTCCTTTGTGCCGGTTTTTTGCATGCTCCAGTGGATCTGGATCACCACGGCCAATGCCGCTCTGCCGATTTCGCTGCTGAGCGAGGACGTTCCCTCACTGGCACCCATGTTGAAGCAGGTGATGCCGGCGGTCGTAAACATTTCAACCCGCGGAACCCGCAACATCCAATCGAACCCGTTGCTACAGGATCCGTTCTTCAGGCGGTTCTTCGATTTCCCGGACCGTCCGCGCAAGCGGCGCACACAGAGCCTGGGATCGGGGGTCATTATAGATGCCGGAAAGGGCATCGTGGTCACCAATACACATGTCATAGACAAGTCGGAAAAAATAAACGTGGCCTTGCAGGATGGACGGAATTTCGAGGCCGAGCTGGTTGGCGCCGATTCTGATTCCGATATTGCCGTGGTCAAGATCGCCGCCGAGGACCTCGCCGAGATCAGGCTCGGAGACTCGGATGCGCTGCAAGTCGGAGACTTCGTCGTGGCGATCGGAAATCCGTTCGGCCTCAACCAGACCGTTACATCGGGCATCGTCAGTGCGCTGGGTAGAGACGGACTGGGTATCGAAGGATACGAGGACTTCATCCAGACGGATGCATCGATCAACCCCGGTAATTCGGGCGGAGCCCTGGTAAACCTAAAGGGGGAACTGGTGGGAATCAACACCGCGATACTGGCTCCCGCCGGTGGTAATGTCGGGATCGGGTTTGCCATCCCGATTAACATGGCGGGGCAGATTACGGAACAGCTGATTGCCTATGGCCGTGTAAAGAGAGGTCGCCTCGGCGTCTACGTGCAGGATCTCACCCCGGCTCTGGCCCGGGCATTTGGTACAGGGCGCAGCCGGGGAGCGGTGATAGCGCAAATAATCCCGGGTTCCCCTGCACAGAAATCCGGCTTGCGTGCGGGCGACGTCGTGACATCGGTGGATCAGCGGCGGATCGATGATGCCGCCGACCTGCGCAATGCGATCGGGTTGCTGCGAATCGGGCAGGAACTCGAGCTGCGCGTGATACGTGAAGGCGAGGATCACATCGTAGAGGCACGGATCGATGAGGCGGTGGAGATCATGCTAAAAGGGGGAACGCTTCATCGGAGCCTGTCCGGCGCCGTATTCGTCGAATCCGGATCGGGGTCCGGGCCCGAGGGGGTACTCGTCGACAGCGTCGAGAAACAGTCCAATGCCTGGTCCGCCGGCTTGCGGCCGGACGACCTGATTGTCGGTATAAATCGCTATCGCATCCGAACCATCGAAGACCTCTCCCGGCTGATTGCCGCGTCGGGCAGTCTTGTGATCGAGTTCCTGCGGCAAGACCGCGCATACTATCTGACCATCGAATAATTGCCGTCAACATCGTGTCGGGATTCTTTATTACATAGAAATGGTTCCCGAAACATTTATATCGATGTAGGTTAATGGCGACATAGAAAACCGTGCTCGCGGGCGGGACCGGTGCTCTGATAACATTTCGACCACCCCAATCCAAGGCACGAATCCACGATGAACTATGTGATAGCCCCTTCGATCCTGTCCGCTGACCTCGCCCGGCTTGGTGAAGACGTGGAAAACGTAGTGTCTGCCGGCGCGGATATGGTGCATTTCGATGTCATGGACAACCACTATGTACCCAACCTGACATTCGGCCCGGTGGTGTGTTCAGCGCTGCGGGCGTATGGTATCCAGGCGCCCATCGACGTTCACCTCATGGTAAAGCCCGTAGATCGCCTGATCTCCGATTTTGCGCGGGCGGGTGCAACGTATATTACATTTCACCCGGAGGCCAGTGAACACGTCGACCGATCGCTGCAGTTGATAAAGGACGAAGGCTGCAAATGCGGTCTGGTGCTCAATCCCGGAACACCGCTGCAATGTCTGGAATGGACGTTGGACAAGCTCGATATGGTCCTGTTGATGTCGGTGAATCCGGGTTTCGCCGGGCAGAAATTTATCGGGCGCGTTCTGGACAAACTCAGGGAGACACGGCGTATGATCGGTGACAGTGGCCGCGAAGTTCGGTTGGAGGTCGACGGCGGCGTCAATACTGAAAATATTCGCGACGTTGCGCAAGCGGGGGCGGATACTTTCGTCGCGGGATCCGCCATTTTCGGTAGTGGCGACTACAAGGCAACCATTGAATCCATGCGCGCCGCGTTGGCACTGGTAGGCTAAGCACGCCCATCCGACTAGCCCGCATTGCTCACCAGGCGGCTTTAACTTCTTGCTAAGGACTTACCATACCAGGTTCAAGGCCGGCGCGGTGGTATTCGATTTGGACGGCACGCTGGTCCATTCCAGCCCGGACCTCGCCGTTGCCGCCAACCGGATGCTCGAGTCAATGGGCCTCGAGCAGCATGCCGACGAGGTAATCTTCCGCTGGCTAGGCAACGGCGCGACCAGGCTGGTGCAAAGAGCGCTGACGGGCGATCCCAATGGCATGCCGAACCCGGAGTTGTTCGAAAGGGGGTACGACCTGTTCATGCGATTTTACGGGGAAGGACTGTGTGTCAAGAGCAGGCCCTACCCTCACGTCGAACGCGTTTTGGATGAACTCAAAAGCGACGGCCTCCGTCTGGCCTGCCTGACCAACAAGCCGGGAGAATTCACTGGGCCGGTTCTCGAAGCGCTGCATCTGGATCGATATTTCGATCTCGTTGTCGCCGGGGACAGTCTGCCCGTAAAAAAACCGGACCCCCTGCCGCTGCGACACATCTTCAGGCGCTTTGGTATGGCGCTATCGACGGGAATCATGGTAGGCGATTCGATCTCCGACATCCGAGCCGCTCAGGCGGCCGGGATGCCGGTCATATGCGTCAGCTTTGGTTATAATCAGGGCTGGGACTTGACGAAAGCCAATCCCGACGCAATCATTGACTCTTTTGCAGATCTGCCCGGCCTGATCGAACACATCTGATGCGAATCATCATTGGGAAAAAGACCTGGTACCGAAGCACTTGGCGATGGCTCCGCCAAAGCTAGTTCATGCAAGTGCCGTTCGCGTCTTTACCCTGGTGATGAATCATGTCGATAAACAAACAAGATCTTAGCGATTTCGCTGCCCGCGGGTACAACCGCGTCCCGCTCATGCGGGAGGTCCTGGCCGACCTGGATACGCCCGTAAGTACCTACCTCAAACTCGGTGCGGGACCTTATTCCTACCTGTTCGAATCCGTCCAGGGCGGTGAAAAGTGGGGCAGGTACTCGATCATCGGACTGCCGTGCCGCACCGTTTTCACGGTATCGGATCACGAGGTCACGGTCACGATTGACGGCAGGGAGGCCAAACGGTTCCGGTCGGAGGATCCGCTCGGCACCGTAAGGGAGTTTCACGGCGGTTATCGTTCCCCCGAAGTACCTGGCCTGCCCCGGTTCACCGGCGGCATTGTGGGTTATTTTGGATATGATACCGTGCGCTACGTCGAATCACGGCTGGGTCATGTAGACAAGCATGATCCGCTAAAAACGCCGGACATACTGCTGATGGTCTCGGAAGAGGTGGTCGTGTTCGACAATCTTGCGGGGCGGCTGTACATCGTCGTGCATGTCGATCCCGCTCAGCAGGACGCGTGGAGCGTCGGGAACGCGCGGCTGGAGGAGCTTGCACGTCAGCTCAGGGAGACCCGGGTCACGACCGGGACCGTTGGCGGCGGCACCGCGCAGCAGGTCAGCGAAGACGATTTCCAATCCGGATTCTCGAAGGAAGGTTTTGAAGCGGCTGTCGAGCGGTCGCGCCAGTACATTCGGGACGGCGACATCATGCAGGTCGTGTTGTCGCAGAGACTGTCCATACCTTTCAGCGCTGCGCCTTCCACCATGTACCGGGCGCTTCGAACGGTCAATCCGTCTCCGTACATGTACTTCCTGGACCTCGATGGATTTCAGATCGTCGGGTCTTCCCCGGAGATCCTGGTGCGCCTGGAGGATGGCACGGTAACGGTCAGACCCATAGCCGGAACGCGCCGACGCGGACACGACCGGGAGGACGATTTGCGCCTGGAGCAAGAGCTGATGGCGGACCCCAAGGAGCTGGCCGAACACCTGATGCTGGTGGATCTTGGACGCAACGACGTCGGTCGAGTCGCCTCGACCGGCAGCGTCACTCTGACCGAGAAAATGATCGTGGAACGCTACTCCCACGTGATGCATATCGTCTCCAATGTCGAGGCCAGGCTCAGGGAGGGGCTGGACGCGATCGATGTGTTGAGAGCCTCATTTCCAGCCGGCACGGTATCCGGGGCGCCTAAAGTCCGGGCGATGGAAATAATCGAGGAATTGGAGCCGGACAAGCGCGGTATCTATGCCGGTGCGGTCGGGTACATTGGCTGGAACGGCAACATGGATACGGCGATATCGATCCGCACCGCGGTCATCAAGGACGGCGTCCTGCATATACAGGCAGGAGCCGGCATCGTGGCGGATTCGATCCCAAGCCAGGAGTGGAAGGAAACCATGAACAAGGGCAGGGCGGTGTTTCGTGCGGTAGCCATGGCCAGCGCCGGTCTCGAAAACGGGCCGTCCATGCCCCGGTCGTGAGCAGTGCGGCGACTCTGTCAAAAATTCGTCGCTAATCCCTGGTTCGATCGATTCATCATTGCATTGATCGTCATCAATGCGGTGGTGCTGGGTATGGAAACCTCCCCTTTTCTGGTGGCGCGATTTGGCGAAACCTTTATTCTGATCAACCGCGTCGTGCTGGCGATATTCGTGCTGGAAGCGGCGATCAAGATCTCGGCGGTGGCGCCCCGGTTCAAACTCTATTTTGGCGACGGCTGGAATCTGTTCGATTTCACGATAGTCGTGCTGTCCCTGATTCCAAGTACCGGCGAGTTCGCGATGATTGCGCGACTGGCCAGGCTGCTGCGGGTAATGCGGCTGATATCCGCACTGCCGGAACTGCGCCTGATCGTTTCCACCCTGGTTAGATCGGTGCCCGGATTTGCCAATGTAATTCTGCTGCTGTTCATTATTTTTTACATGTATGCGGTGGCGGGGTATCACCTGCTGCACCAGCACGATCCGGATCACTGGCGCAGCCTTGGAATATCCCTATTGACGCTATTCCGAATTCTGACCCTGGAGGACTGGACGGACGTCATGTACGCCGCAATGAGCTCCAACCCGTATATGTGGATATTCTTCATTAGTTTCGTGGTGGTGGCGACGTTCGTCGTAATCAACCTGTTCATCGCAGTAGTGATCAACAATCTGGAGGAAGCAAAAAAGGAAAACGCCGGCAGCGCAGCCGACGGCACGCTGGAGAAAGTGCGGCTCGAGCTGGAGCAAACGCGTGCGTCCCTGGAACGGTTGAGTAAGGAGCTGAATGAGTTCGAGCAGGGAAACAGAAAGTAGCGGCGCGGCGTTCATCGGCACCTGTCCCGCGCCGCCGCTCGGGATCCTGTTGAGAAACGCCGGCCAGGGAGTAAGTTGAAACGCAGAAACATTGAAAGTTGATAACACGAACACGTCGTGCCAGGATAAGAAAAATGGTGATAAGGCTGAAAATGAAAAATAGTATACGCCGGTTAGATTCGCGGAACCGCTCACCTATAATGGTTGCGATAGTTGCGATTCTGTTGGTTCCGTTGATCTTGAATATTGCGCGTGCGGCCTCGGCTACGGAGATCGATATCAAGGTAGATTCCGCGCTTAAACGCTTCCAGGAAAAAGTATCCGGTGGCGATGAATTCGTGAAAAGGGCCAAGGGAGTATTGGTTTTCCCGAGTGTTATCAAAGCGGGTATGATTATCGGTGGGGAATATGGTGAAGGCGCGTTGCGCATCGGTGGAAAAACGGTTGAATACTATAGTACCGCGGCCGCTTCGCTCGGATTTCAACTCGGTGCGCAATCCAAGACGTTGATACTGGTGTTTTTGGAAAGCGAAGCGTTGACCGATTTTCGCAATAGTGACGGCTGGAAAGCCGGTGTGGATGGTTCGGTGGCGGTAGTCAAATGGGGCGTGGGCGGCGACATCAACACCATCGACATCAAGGACCCAATCGTGGGTTTTGTATTTAATAACCAAGGATTGATGTACAACCTTACGCTGGAAGGATCGAAATTCACAAAAATAATTCGCTAAACGGTAAAAGCTTGAATTCGATCTGCCGGTACCTGCCCGTGTCTACGGGTTAGGCGCGGGTTTTTGCTTTGTTTTCCAGGTCGCGAACGACGGCCCGTGGCCGTTGTACCAAACCGGCAGATCAATCTCGCCCGATTTGTCCCGCGGCCTGACCCCGCGCCGATGGAGCCAGCCACTCCGCCAATTTCGACCACCTCCGTGTCTCCACCTTCCCTTTGACGGCGGTCCCGACGGCCTGCTTTTGACCGACCAGGACAACCAGTTTCCGGCCCCTGGTGATACCCGTATAGAGCAGGTTCCGGCGCAGCATTACATAGTGCTGCATCATCATGGGGATCACGACAGCCGGGTATTCCGAACCCTGCGATTTATGAATGCTGATAGCGTATGCCAGGGTCACCTGATCGAGTTCCCCAAATTGATACTCGACAGTCTTGCCGTCGAACTCGATTACGAGTTCCTGAGCGTCGGGGTCGATTCTGCGGACGTAGCCCATATCACCGTTGAAAACTTCTTTGTCGTAGTCATTTTCGGTCTGCATCACCTTGTCACCGACGCGGTAGGTGAAGCCAAAACGTTCAATAAAAGTGCCATCAACGGGCGGGTTCAGAGCTTTCTGTAGCGCGACGTTCAACGCCCTGGCACCGAGACCACCGCGATTCATCGGACACAACACCTGAACTTCCTTGATGGAGTCGAAGCCGAAGCGCTTTGGCAGACGATTCTTCACGATCTCGATAATCTTTGAAATGCCGTCCTCAGGCTCGCGGGCCTCGACGAAATAGAAATCTGAGTCCTCGCTCTTGGCGACATCCAGGTTTGGCATATAACCGGAGTTCACTTTGTGAGCGTTCGTAACAATTTGACTCCGCGCCGCCTGTCTGAATATTTCGGTCAAACGGGCCACGGGGACGGCCCTGGAATCGATGATGTCGGCAAGAACCTGCCCCGGCCCCACCGAGGGAAGTTGATCAACGTCTCCTACCACCATGAGTGCCGCCTTGTCTTGTAACGCTCTCACCAACGACGCCATCAGCGGCACATCCACCATGGAGGCTTCATCGACCACGAGCAGGTCGCAATCGAGTGGATTGTCGGCGCTTCGTTTGAATCCCCCATGCCTTGGGTCCACCTCCAACAGGCGATGAATGGTCTTCGCCTCCAT
>CAMYOI010000102.1 GCA_947259955.1 uncultured Gammaproteobacteria bacterium | reverse complement strand
CGCGCTTTCCTCCCCGGAGGCTTGTCCAACACCTGCCCCCTCATATCTCGGACAACTCATACACCTCCTGTCTGGGCAGCTGTCGGACAACCCTTAACAGAAGCGGACATTCGCTCGCATCCCAAGGCGTTCGGCCTATCCTAGTGACCGACCTGATTCCGCAATTGGTTGCTCTGACCTTGGGTTGAGATTCCACACTGGTGCGACTACAAAATTCAGGCAGGCATGGGCTTGACGTAATGCGGCCTCAGCTTGTTCCGGTGTGGGTGCCCGGGCGAAGATGAACCCGAGATAACTCGAGCCCTCTGGCCAGGGCACCAGTTGATACCCGGAACGCGCTAGAATAGAGACTTCCTTAATAAACGGGGTGCGTTCAGCCGCCAACAACCCCTCAACACGTCGCAGGATACCCGCGGCAGGAGTGGGGATCATCAATACGCCGACACCTCCGTTTCGCTTTGCGGCGGACACAAAAGGATGCCCCATGGCGTGGCCTAACACCAACTCTTCTAGGCTATGACTGGAACCAAAGCTCAGCAGCCGTGCACACAGCCCCCCGATTGTGCGGGCAGCGATCTCCAGTAGCCACACACCTTCATCGTTCACCCGACACTCCGCATGTATAGGCCCCTCAAGCAATCCATAAGCGGCACATCCTTCGTCGATGCGTTGTTGAATTCTCAAAAGCGTCTCCATGCTAAGTCGTGATGGGGAAATGTAGTAAGTTTCTTCAAAATAGGGTCCATCCAACGGCTCGGGTTTATCGAAAACAGCCAGGATACTCAGCTTGCCACCAGTCAACATGCCTTCGACCGCCACCTCGAAGCCCGGTACGAAATCTTCCACCAGTATGGTGTCATTCTCCTTCGCCCCTTCGCTTTTAAGCAGGAGATCGATACGCGTGCAGGCTTGTACAAACTGTTCGCGGTCATCGGCGCGGATTACACCACGACTGGCCGACAACGCTAGCGGTTTCAATACACACGGAAACCGCACCCCATCGGCTTGTGGTGCGATGGGTCGCCGCAGATCAATGCAGCAGTGACTGGGCACGGGTACCCCTTTTTCTAAGAGTACCGCACGTGCTAAATCCTTACGTCGGGCAACCTGTACCGCATGCAAGGGATTATGCGGTAGGCCCAACTGTTGTGCCGCCAATGCGGCCAACTCGGTGGTGGGGTCATCGGTCCCAATAACTCCAACAAAGGGGTTCCGCATCGCCTCTTTGAGGATCGCTCGCAGCGCCCGGTTCGTATCTCCAAGATCGATGTGTAAACCATCCGCATACGTGCTAACTACGGAATACTTACCTTCGGATGCGAACAACACGTCGACCCCCAATTTGTTAGCGGCATCGAGGAATGCCGGCGTGCGGTAACTGCTGTGTGGCGCAATGACCAGCACACGTTTCCGCGTCATAAGCATCTTGGAATAGGGGTAAGGAAGCAAGCTCTCCGACTTACAGTTCTACACCATCATTTGAATTAAGGTGAATAGATCGCGCCGGGTCCGCGGTGCTAAAAATTACCACCCGCACAACCACCACATGCACCGCTACCACCTATAGCCTGGAATACATTCCTGAACACAAAGCTATCTTGATCGAAATCGATTTCACAACCCTGCAGATAATTCAGGGCTACTGCATCGATTAGAACCCTATAACCTTCACCCTCGAGTGTGCTGTCATATTCACTAACGGCATCGGCATAAGTTATGCCGTAGGTCATGCCGCTACACCCACCACCGGTGACAAATACTCGAATCCCTAGGATATCCTCATCGATATCCTGCAGCAAATCCGCCATTTTACTTCCCGCAGCAAGTGTCAACCGTACATCATGGTCCGTAACCACACTTGAGTAAGTAATATTTGTTACGTCAGGCATAATTTTCCCCTTGGGATGTCTGACAACTATGATACCTTTAGTTTTCGAAATAGTTGACTAATTTAGTCAGCTATTTGTTCCCAAGGACAAAACGTACGATTTAAAAGATGAGTAGATGACGCATACTGTATATTGTCAGGTGCTAAAACGGGAAGCCGAAGGTTTAGACCAACCACCACATCCCGGTTCCTTGGGCCAACGTGTCTACGATAATGTCTCTAAAGAAGGGTGGGCGAAATGGCTCGAGCGCCTTACGACCATTATCAATGAGAATCAATTGAGCACTGCAGATCCGACAAGCATTGAACTGATAGAACGACACATGGTCGGTTTTCTATTCGGTGAAGGGGATCTCGGCAAACTGCCCCCAGGGTTTTCACCTACCGGACAAAAGAAGTAGAGCAAGGTCGAAAACATAATCTTGTTTAGGTATGACTGGAGCATCGTCAACCCAACTAATGAGATTGACAAGGTGAGTGATTGTATTTCCTTTCCAACCTTTGCCACTCAAATGGTTGGAGTAAGCGAATGAGTAAGATGGATATTGAAGCTATAAAACGCATTATCGCAGATTGGGCAAGCAAGGAACCTCTTGTGAAAAAGGTTTATATGTTTGGAATCAGGACAACAAATGACTATGGGGAAGACAGTGATATCGATGTGGCAGTTGAGATACATCGGCTTCCAGGAGAGGAAAGTATTACTGCAGCGTGGATGGATGTGGCTGATGGGTATAAGGAGCAGCTTTCTAAACTTTTACCTTATCCGTTGCATTTACATTCACTTGACGGTGATTCACCCATAATTTTGGATGGTGCTTATCGAAACGGTGTTTTGGTCTATGAAGAGCCAAAAGACTAAGGCGGTGGAGTTTGCAGTAACAAGCGAAGGAAAACAGCGATTGGTTATATAGATACTGCCGCCGACGCGCATCTTTCATAAGAACTCATAGATACCAGCTTGATCACTCCCAATGTGTAGATAATGCACTATGGCTTGCGAACGGCAGTACAGTCAGTACCTTTCTGAGGGTGAATTGCAAGCCATCACGCGCAAGACCCTCCAACATTATGATGAGAACGCTTCCAGTTTTTGTGAGGGCACAATACATCATGATGTTATGCAAAACATAAATGCTCTTTTAGCCGAGATATCAGGTTCGCCCCCCTACCGCATCCTCGATTTTGGTTGTGGGCCGGGTCGTGACCTGATCCAATTTGTGGCACTGGGACACGAACCAGTGGGGTTGGATGGCTCACCGGCTTTCGTTGACATGGCGCGGCAGAGTTCTGGTTGTGAAGTACTCCTGCAAGACTTTCTAGCGCTCGACTTAGCAGCGTCGCATTTCGACGGAGTCTTTGCTAACGCCTCACTGTTTCATGTGCCGAAGCAGGAACTGCCCCGTGTACTACAAGCCCTATGGGAGACACTTAAAACCGATGGGGTCTTGTTTGCGTCGAATCCACGCGGCAATAACCAGGAGGGATGGAGTGATAAGCGGTATGGGTGTTTTCACGACCTAGAAAAGTGGCGAGGCTATGTTATAGAAGCGGGTTTTAAGGAGCTACAGCACTATTACCGACCACGGGGAAGACCGTGCGATCAGCAACCATGGCTAGCTACTGTTTGGAGAAAAATCGAATCCAGAGATACCTGGTGTTGAAGGGCCTGGACCGGCTACCCGGAACTCGTCGAAACTAGATGCCGAAGCTTTCGCCACAGCCACAAGTATCCTTAGCCTTGGGATTATTAAACTGAAATGTTTCGTTTAAACCTGTTTTAACAAAGTCGATTTCCGTATCTGAAACGATTCCCAGACTGCCAGCATCAACGACAATTTTAATCCCATTGCTGTCGAAAACGTGATCCTCAGGTCCAATCTCATCCGCGTAGTTCACAACATATGAGTAACCCGAGCAACCGTTAGCTTTGACCCCAAAGCGCAAACCTTCACCCTTTCCCCGACTCCTTATATATTCCTTTACACGATCTGCCGCTGCTGCTGTTATTGTAATCGACATCTTCTGTAATCTCTTATGGTAAATATTCAGTCAGACATTATGTAGGGGGCAGACAATATTCACTTTGTGAATCGATCCGAGATCATAAATATTGACCGGGATCTCAGGATCGTACCCCCTCTTTAGGGCTTCCACTATATTCGCTTTTAATTGATGGCTTTGATCAGTTTCGGATAAGTCGTTTTGGAGTTCACGCATAATTAAAAGAGGTTAGACGGTCAACTTCTGCTGCAACTCACCTTTCTCATACATCTCAAGGAGGATATCGCTACCACCAACAAATTCGCCCTTGATATAAAGCTGCGGAATCGTCGGCCAGTTTGAGTATTGTTTGATGCCTTGCCGAATTTCATCATCAGCAAGCACATCCACCGTGGAGAACTCAGTGCCGCAAGCCCGCAAAATTTGTATCGCGCGTCCGGAAAAACCACACTGCGGGAAATCCGATGTGCCTTTCATGAATAACACGACATCATTAGATTCAACGGTCTGTTTAATTTGTTCCTGTATCTCACTCATGATTCACCCTACTAAACCTGCCCTTTCTACTCTCCATATGGGAGTGATTCTCGTTTTTGAATAATACTTGAGTATTTTACTCAAGTATTACTATCTTGGATAGTGGAGTCCCGTTATGTGGTTGCTGTAAGCCTTCCCAAACCCCAAGAAGCCGACATTCATGAGATGCCTTGGCGAAGGACCGGTTCACGCCCTGAGTCGTTCAGTCAAGCATTTTGTTGTGGAATCAAATTGGAACCACGGCGTTGAAGAGCCTGGAGATAGGTAGTTTCGTTATAGGGTGTCTTTGATTTCCAACACCGGTACAAAATACGTACCCATTTGAATGCGAGGGCTCGAACAGCCATCTGATGGGTGGCGCCTTTCTGTCGCTGCTGGCGATAGTAGGCGCCGGCCCAGAATGAACGGTGGATGGTTTTGGCAGCCCACTCGACGAAGGTCTGTCGTACAAAGGTGGAGCACTGCCATCGCCAGTGCACCCAGGACTTTTGGCCGCTGCGTTCAGTCACAGGTGCGATGCCGCAGTATTGTTGAACCTCGGCGGCGTTCTGGAATCGATCCCGGTCTTCCCCAAAGGCGGTGAGCAGCCGGGGTGTGAAGACGAGACCGGCGCCTGGCAGGGAAGCGAAAACCGGGTAGTCAGGCAGCTTGGGTACGAGCTTTGCGATAGCCTCATCGAACTGACGGATGAGTTCCAAGGTGGTTCTGAGCTGTTCGGCCAGGGCCAGGGCTTCCAGGGTACAGGGGTTGACGACGGCGGGGTCGTCAGTCAGTGCTGTGGCTGTCTGTATCGCCTGAATGCGGGCTTCGATGATCTTGGGACGGCGGACACGGTGATCCCGGAAGAAACGCTCGAGGGTGCTGCGCCGGGCCCGTTTGACCTGTTTGAGGGTGGGCCAGCGGGTGATGAATGCGCAGAAGACGAACGTGTCCTTGTGGCTGAACCACTCTACCGCCTGCGGATAATAGGCTTTCAGGGTGCTGATCAGGCGGTTTGAGAACCGCCGTTGATCATCGACAAGCCGCCGGCGTTTCTCCACCAGGTGCCCGAGGGTGCGCATTTCAATGCTTTGTGGCCGCAAGGGCTTGAAGCGATCGCGATGGCGTAACACCAAGTCAACCGCCAGTTCAGCGTCGGTGGGATCATCCTTGGCACGGGAAGGCTTGAACGCTTCGCGGTACTTCGCCAGCATCGAGGGATTGACCGGGAATAGCACGAAGAAGGCGTACTTTTGTAACGCGGACACAATGGGCCCCTTCGACAGCTCGAGCATCACAGCGATGGGACCCCCAAAACGCCGATGCACTTCTTGCGCCCACCGCTCGATGTGGTCGGGGTGATGGGCAATACGGTCGAACTCCCGTTCCTCAGAGCCCGCGGGCTGAATACAAATATCATGTTTGGTGTCAGACCAATCGATGCCGATAAACGCTGTAAACTCAAAGCTAGAGAATGTGTTCATCCTGTACCTCCGACATGTTAAATTCTCCACAGGGGCATGCCTGCTTGAGTTCTGCGAGACCAATATAGCAGCCGGTGCTGCGGCTAGCCCTGAGTATTCGTTAACGAACTCAAGCGCACCTGCGGACTCGAAACCAAAGCGGGAAACATCGTATGTTTGGGTCGTTTATTCGTAGTCTGCGGGTGCATGTCCCGCTCTCACTGACAGATACCTGCCAGTCGTGTTAAGTATCACTGAGAAAGGACTGAAGGACTATATCGGGTCATAAGCGCCAGTTCGTCGAGATTCTGCGAACGTCCGCAACGAGTATTCAGCGGGCATAGAATCCCCGGAATATTCAGGCAATTGTCCGGCTGCTTACCGGCGTGAAGCCGTCGGACCCAAGAATGACGCTTAATCGACCGGACCTTGCCCATTCCAGACATCCTGGATTGATTTATTCGAGGGCCTTAGAAACACGATAAACCATTATTCGCTCTGTAATGTTCTTAAGTTTCTTTAGGCCAATTTCTTCATATTCAAAATTCAACTTGTTTTCTACTTTTTTAAATGTATCTCCGGAAATGCAAATACCACCCGGTTCAGCCAGGCCCTCAAGTCGAACAGCAATGTTGACCCCATCGCCGTGCAATTTCTCGCCTTCGACTACGACTTCACCGATATCTATACCGATGCGAAATCTCATTCGATGGGCTTCGGAAAGAGCTGCGTTACAAACCTTAAGCTCTTTCTGGATGTCTAGAGCACAGCGTACAGCCTGAACGGCGCTGTTGAATTCCGCTAATACGCTGTCACCCGCTCCACTAAATGCACGACCTTGGAAGATTTTGATTTGTTTGTTTATTACATCCAAGTGTGAGTTTAACGTCTTCACTGTGGCCATATCGTTCTGACCAATTAGACGGCTGTATCCAACAGCATCTGTGGCGAGGATAGCGGCTAGTTTGCGATCTACGTCTCCCTCGTGAACACGACTTCTACCATCGAGTCTATCTTGCCCTTGTAATTCGCATTTTTCTTGCACTCTTATTTTATTCAATGCGTTTATGTAGGCACGAGCAGATGCCACCAATGTGTCATGATCAACACTTAGACCACTTAGTAACCTTCCATCCTGCCTAAGTCTCACCACTACTTCGACTTGAGCATCAATACCGCCTGTAACGCTATGAGCCTGATATGACTCCACTGATGCTGATGTGGGGTAAAGCTTTTGAATTGACGCAAAGACCGAATCGACCGGACCATTTCCATTTGCTTTTTCACACTTCTTCTCACCTCCGATCATAAGTTCAATATCGGCCTGATATCTACCATCAGAACTGCACTCCACCTTCATCGAAACGAATCCAATATATTCGTTGGACCGAACAACGTCATTGATAATGGCTATTATGTCTTCGTCCTCCAATTTCTTTTTGACATCGGCAAGATCCTTGAAGCGTTCAAAAGCAACTATCTGTTGATCGCTCTCTAGCACAAAGCCCAGTTCCTTGACTTTAGACTCAAAAGCCATTCTCCCCGAATGCTTTCCCACGACTAGAGAAGAGTGTTGTCTGCCAACTGATTCAGGCGTCATGATTTGATAGGTGTGTTGATCCATAAGTACTGCATCTTGATGAGTGCCGGCGCCATGGGAGAATGCGTTGGCTCCTACTATCGCTTTGGATGGATGCACATTAAAACCCGTAATTGCTGATATCAGGCCTTACTTTCCGCACTTCTCGAAGGTAATTATTCGGTAATTTCCCGGGGTCTGATCCGGCCTCAGGAAGTGGGTAGATAGATACCTGTCGGCACCTCGAGCAATGCCAATACCTGACGTTGCAGCTCAGTGAGTTGCGGGTTGAAGGTGCGGATTTTTTCTCCCTCCTGTTGAAGGTGATGGCGTTGGGTGAGACTGAACAAACGCAGGATGTGCTCTGCGGTTGGCCGTTGCGTTTTACGCTCTTCAGGGTACAGTGGCAATTCACCGATCCCTTCACGCTGCATCGCCTGACGTAGCGCGCGTTCGATCAGCGCCTGTACCAGCAAGGCGAGGAAGTAGACGAAGAACAACGCCTCGATACGACCCTCGTTTTTCAACAGTACCGGTGCGATCTCAAACACGGTTTTGGTCTGTTCGAAGCGCTTTTCGATGGTCGGCTGGCGTTTGTGCGCTTCGAGCACCTGTGCATCGGTGAGGGTGCGGTCATTGGTGAGCAGCGGATACATTCCGTCACTCTTGCGATCGTAAGTGAGGGTATCTTCGTCGATGTGCCAGCGTAGCCGCCAGAACTTTCGGGTTTTTCGGACGTATTGCGTGTCGGGTCCGGGCCGCCCGCGGCGGGCCTGCTGGAAACGGTGCTCCTGGTCGCGGACCAACTCGACGACCAGGTAGCGGGTAACCCGGTTCTTGTGCAGGATTTCCTGGATGCGTGCCTGGACTTCCGGGCGAGACCGTCTTCTGGCCCGAGGGCCGATGAGTTTGCTGTTGAAGTCATCGAGTTCCTGGATGGCCCGGGCCATGCGTTCCCGCCGTCGACGCTCCTGGCGCAGAGCGAGCAAGGCACTGTAGACCCAGATCACCGGCCAGCCTTCCTGTGAAGGCAGTGGATAACGAAACACCCACCAGCGATCCCGCGGTCCACCCCGCCGGCGGGGATTGGGTCGATCCCATAGCGGTGCCCAGTCGGGCTCATGGGTCTGGATCCATTCCCGGAATTCGCCGTCTTCCTGGCGTGTGCGCGGCATCACGCAGACGAACCTTCCACCCTGCTGATCAATGTGATCCATGGGTTCGCGGGCACAGAGTTTGGAGTCGGCGACATAGAGAAAATCGACCTGGCCGGCGGCGCGACAAAGCGCGTCCCAGGTGTCCTGGTGAGTGCATGAATCACTGGCATTGCCCTGCTCGCACCGGAACTGCACGGGGATTCCCCCGTCGTCGCTGGTGGTGAGTACGAACAGCAGCTGTTTGAGGTCGGGGCGGTGGTCTTTGGAATAGCCATAGGTGATCAAGGGGGCCCGTTTGCCGCGCAGTTTACGCCCACGCGCCTGGGGATACTGGCCACAAAATCGCACCGTAGTCGAGTCGTTGTGCAACTCCTCCAGCGCGACATCGAATGCCGCCACGGCCGCCACCACCACATCCGTGAGCAGGGCGGCACGATCCGCATCAAACAGCCGGTCCAGGGCACGCCCTACCGCATCATCGCTGACGTGTGCCAGCGATGCCTGATCGAGCCCGAACGCCTCCGGTGCAAAGGAACTGACGGTTTCCTGTTGGCGGTACAGGGGTTCTCGTTCAACCAGCACCGAACGCAGTACCACGCCCAATGCCTTGGCATAGGGCAGGCGTATGCGTCGGTCCTGGGTCGGGACGAAGCGATCCAAACTGGCCTCGAGGTCAAGGCGTTGGAGAAAGTGATTGATCAGGGGAAGGGGTCCCAGTCGCTCGGTTTGCAGAGCGAGTGCATCAGTGCGTAAATGAAGGACTTGACTCTTGTGCATCTGGCGGTAATATAATCGCCAGATACGCAACAAATGTCAACCCCTTGATGAAAAAATCGAAGACACCCAGTTGCACGAGAGTCAGGCAGCACACGCGGGAACTGCGCCGTGCTATCAATCTGATGGATTTCGTCGCTTCCGGCACGATTCACAAACGCACCAAGGTTTGCGGACGTCAGAACTGTCGCTGTGCCACCGATCCAGGTGCACGCCATGGCCCGTATTATGAATGGAGCCGACGCCAGGACGGGCGATTGATACACAGCGTGATCTCCCCTGAGCAGGCGGAGTTATTCACTCGTGCGATTCAAAACTATCGGGAGATCCAACAGCTGTTAAGGCTTTGGGAGCGCGAAACCGCCAAAGAAGTGCTTACTCCAGGCAGGGAGAAAATAGCGTAACCCTATGAAAAATATAAACTATAAATTCAGAAATATTGCCCCCGAGATGTGCGGAATGTAAGTCAGGCGGGAGATTTTCATCAGCTTTGTTGGATCAACCACAGTTCTATATGGCATGACATCGTTTCGTGTCCTTAATGCCATGACAACTTCCTCGAGAGACGTATTACCGGCTCGTTCGCCAATACCATTAACGCTACACTCAATTTGACGGGCTCCAGCTTTAACTCCTGCTAGCGCATTCGCTGT
>CAMYOI010000101.1 GCA_947259955.1 uncultured Gammaproteobacteria bacterium | reverse complement strand
GGCACACGGCCCGGGCACACGAGTCGGTGCGCAGGGGAGAGTGGAAGCGATCCGGCTTTACCGGCCAGGAACTTGCGGGCAAGATCCTCGGCATCATCGGGCTCGGCCAGATAGGCAGACTGGTTGCACAGCGCGCAAGATCGTTTCAGATGAATATCGTTGCCCACGACCCGTACGTGTCCGAGGAGATCGGCCGGGAGATGGGGATTTCCCTGGTTGACCTGGACGAACTGCTTTCCCAGTCCGACTACATTACCCTGCACACCAGCATGTCCTCTGAAACGGAGAACATGATCAACGAAAAAACCATAGGCATGATGAAGGCGGGGGTGATTCTGATCAACCCGGCGAGGGGAAAATTGATCGATGAATCCGCCCTCGCGGACGCACTCAATAGCGGCAGAATAAAAGCGGCGGCGTTAGATGTGTACCGGAAAGAGCCCCCCGACGAAAAAAACCCCCTCATCGGATTATCCAATGTCCTGCATCTTCCACACCTCGGCGCAAGCACCGAGGAAGCGCAGCGCGACGTTGCGGTACAGATCGTGGAACAGGTGATAGATGCCCTGCGCAACAAGGATTTCCGCAACAGTGTCAACATGCCGTTTATCCCGGGCGCGGATTTCGAGAAGACAATGCCCTACATGAATCTCGCTGAAAAGATCGGTCAGCTTCACTTCCGCATGGCGGCGGCGCCCATCCGCAGCGTCGAGATCGAGCTGCAGGGTGATTCGATAAAGGCCCTTCTCAAACCGATCGCGACCGCTGTCCTCAAGGGCATCCTGCAGGGATTCCTCAAGGAATCCGTCAACTACGTCAACGCGCCGATGCTGGCGGAGCAACACGGAATCAGCGTCGCGCAGAGCAAGGGCATAGGCACTCCCAACTATGCGCACCTGATCTCATGCCGGGTCGGATTCGAAGGCGGCGAGCGTACGATTTCAGGAGCGCTGTTTGGCGGAACCCACCCTCGAATCGTGCAGGTGAGCCAATACCATATGGACGTCGATCCCAGCGGGATCGTCCTGGTGATGCTGAACCGTGATCTGCCGGGAGTGATCGGCCGAATAGGCACGATACTCGGCAAGCATGAAGTCAATATCGGCGAATGGCGGCTTGGCAGGGGTGAGAAGGGAACGGAGGCGCTGTCCGATGAGGCGATTGCGGAACTGAAATCCGTGGAAGAGGTCGTCAAGCTGGAAATCCTGACGCTGTAAGCGTGTTCGATTACCTGGCCGGGTCCCGGTTTTTTCGCAGAAGCTCCATTACCAGGTCTCGGTCGGCGTCAAGCTCCGGTGCGGCGGATCGCCGGCCCGGATCTTCGAAGCCCGACAGCTTGATCGGATTTCCGGCCATGCGGAAGTCGCCGCCAGCCTCGCTCGCACTGTGTATGATCATGTTGCGTGCACTGATCTGCTCGTCGTTGACGACCTGCTCGATATTGTTGATCGGCCCGCTCGGCACACCCGCGTCCCGCAGGACCATCAGCCACTCCTCCGCGGACTTGCCCCGCAGCGCCTTCTCGATCTCGGGTTTCAATGATTCATGGTTGCGTGTGCGCAGGTCATTGGTTTCAAAACGCGCATCGACGCCGAGGTCGGTTCTGCCGAGGGCTTTGCAGAGCTTTTGAAACAGCATGTCGTTACCCGCGGCAATCACGATATGGTCGTCGTTGATCCGGAAAGCGTCGAACGGTGTGATGGATGGGTGGCGTGCCCCCAGCGGCTCGGGGATCTTGCCCTCCGAGAGGTAGCGGCTGACCGCATTTTCAAGGATGGCGACCTGGCAATCCAGCATCCCCACATCCACCATCAACCCCTTGCCCGTCCGATCACGGTTGATGATGCCCGCGAGGATGCCTGACAATCCGAAAAGTCCGGCGGTGATGTCCCCGACGGACGTGCCCACGCGTGACGGTGCGCTTCCAGGATGGCCGGTGACGCTCATAATGCCCCCCATCGCCTGAACGACCATGTCATAGGCGGGCAGGTTGCAGTACGGCCCGGTCTGGCCGAAGCCGGATATGGCGGCATAGACCAGCCGCGGATTCATCTTCTGCAACGCCTCCCAACCATAGCCCAGCTTGTCCATCGTACCCGGTCGATAATTCTCCACCAGAATATCGGCTCGACGGACCAGGCCATCGAAGGTTTGCCTGTCCTCCGACGCTTTCAGATCCAGCGCAATACTCTGCTTTCCCCGATTGAGTGACGAAAAGTACGCCGATTTGCCTTCCATGAATGGGCCGAAGTGGCGGGCGTCGTCGCCGGTTCCTGGCACCTCGACCTTGATGACGCGGGCACCCAGATCCGCCAGCACCATAGTCGCATAGGGGCCGGCTAGAACCCGCGTCAGGTCGATCACGAGCAATCCATCTAGTGGTCCGATTGTGTTCATTTGTTTCTTGCTAACGTAAGGCTGAAGATAATACCGGTGTCAGATCCTGCGCGAAGTATGCAATACATTCGTTTGTGGATACAATTCCGCAATCGAGCCGCTGCCGGCCGGGTACATCACCGAACGAACACGTGCTCGTTCAACGCTCCGCCGCACTGCTGGAGTAACCGAATACACGTGAAGATCGCGCAGTTCCAAAAATTTGGCAAACCCAAGGAAGTTATCGCCTGCGTCGAGGCGGGCGAGCCCGGGGATCCGGATGCCGACGAGGTGCTGATTGAAATCGACGCGTTTCCGATCAACCCTGCGGATCTGCTTACGCTGAGTGGCAACTATGCTTGCCGGCCACGGTTGCCCGCCACGCTGGGTGCGGAAGCGGTGGGTCGCGTCGTTGCAGCCGGTTCGAAAGTGAATAATGTTTCGATCGGCGACGCGGTAATACCGCTCGGGCGCGACAACTGGGTGCAGCGAAAAAAGGAAAAAGCGTCCAGGGTGATAAAGCTGCCCGAGATGGATACCTTTCAGGCAGCGATGCTCAAGGTGAATCCTGCCACGGCTTGGTTCATGTTGAGCGACCATGTCGAGCTGGCGGAAGGCGACATGCTGATACAGAATGCCGCCAATTCGGGCGTCGGATTGAATCTCATAGCGCTGGCCGAGTCGCGCGGCGTCAAGACCATCAACATCGTCCGGAGGTCCGACGTAATTCCATTGATAAAAGAGGAATACGGGGCATCCGAAGTACTGATCAACGGTCCGGACATCATCGATCAAGTCGCCGATATCGTGGGTGACGGTATCTTGAAGCTTGGCATCGACGCTATCGGAGGTGACTCCACTCGCATTCTGGCGAGGTGCGTTGAACAGGACGGTATCGTGGTGAACTATGGTCTGTTAGCGGGAAAGCCGTGCAGTATAGATCCTCACGATCTGGTATTCAGGGGCGTGACGCTTACCGGGTTCTGGCTGTCAAGGGTGATCGAGAAGATTGAATCGGAGGCGCTGGAAAACATTTACCAGGAACTGGGCGCATTGGTGAACAAGGGTACCCTGAGAGTCCCCGTGGAAAAGACGTATCCCCTGGAGCGCATAAAAATAGCGGTTGAACACGCGGGCAGACCGCGTCGTGACGGCAAGATCCTGGTTCTTCCAAATGGCTGAGGGACTGAAATCAGCGGCGGGCGAACGGTGACAATGCGGACTAAGGCAAGGGAGTGCGGCTCGATGACTTTCGCCTGGTGCAAGAGAGATATTCCGTGTCCACGCAAGTGAGCTCCAATCCGGTCTGGGAAAGGACGGCGCCCGTCGCTGACACCTACCCCGCTCTCGAGGGCAAGGGCCGGGCCGAAGTGGTGGTGATAGGGGGTGGTTTCTGCGGGTTGTCCGCGGCGCTGCACCTGGCCGAAGCGGGTCGAACGGTGGTACTGCTGGACAGCCACGAACCCGGCTGGGGCGCCTCGGGCCGAAATGGCGGTCATGTGATTCCCGGATTGAAACTCGATCCCGATCGGCTTTCAAAACACTATGGCGCTGAAACCGGGGAACTGCTGACTGACGCAACGGGAAGGGCGCCGGATCTGGTATTCGATATCATCGATCGCTACTCGATCCAGTGCAGTCCACGCCGGACGGGCTGGATACAACTGGCCGCGGGTCCGAACGGTTTGCGTCTGATCGAGGACCGGGTGCGGCAAATGCAAACAAGGAGCATCGACGTCGAGATTCTGGACCGCAACGCGGTCATCGAATCGACCGGCGCCGAGGGTTATGTCGGAGGAATGATCGACCGTAGAGGAGGCAATATCAATCCTCTGGCCTATGCACGCGGTCTGGCTCGCGCGTTGACTTCACACAAGGCCACCATCTACGGTCGAAGCAGGGCGCTTTCCATCAAGCAGATCAAGGGCAAGTGGGTGGTCGAGACGGAGTCGGGGCAGATGACGTCCACGCGGCTCGTGTTGTGCACCAACGCCTACACAGATAATTGTTGGCCCCGGCTAGCAAAAACCATCGTACCTTTCGTCACCGGTGCTGTGGCCACAGAACCACTCCCGCAATCCCTGCGCGAGTCGATTCTTCCAGGTGGACAGGCGGCGGCCGACAATTGCCGCCTGCTTTCCTGGTTCGGGCTCGATCCCGAGGGCCGTCTCATCTTCGGAGGACGAACGGGCACCTGGTCCGAGTCGACCAATGAATACCAATGGTGCGGCAAAGTCGCCCTCACCGCGGATCACCTTCCACATGCGCACAAACTCGCATCGAACCTGTACACGGGACTGGGCTTCAACGGCATGGGCGTTGCGATGTCGACGCTGATGGGCAAGTTTCTGGCGCAGTTGGTCAACGAGGACAGCGAAGGCGCCGTGTTTCCGCTTTCACCGCTCAAGACCTTGCCGCTGCACGGGTACCTCATGCCCGTGGTGAAGACAGTGGTTCTTTGGAGAAAATTCCTGGATCGATTCTATCCGTAGGACTCATCAATTATGTATTGATGAACGTGCGTCTTTTACCGATCGACATCGGCGCGTGGGCGCGCCTCCTGCAAGTTCAGTTGGATGCCCGTCCACATATGGTGGGAGCGGCGGCCTCGCCGCGATTGATCAAGCAATCCCTGCTTGATTCAGATGCGCAACGACGGTGGTGTTACCCTACGAGATATGTGGAAAGCGCAATCAGAAACGCTGCAGGGCGATGTCATCCGTTTTCGTCTGTTTCAGAATGATCTCCCAATCACCTATCGGGAGGTAGTTGCGCTGCTGCGCCATAACGCGGGATTCCGTGAGTGGTTCAGCTCCACCCTGGCCGCCGCACCCATGCAGGCGTGTTTCTGGGAAAGCCGTCCGGTGACCGTGGCGAATGTCGACGACGCTTACGAATACGTGCTGATCGACGCGCCGATGCTGGCGAATCAGTCGGAAAATTCCACGGCATTCAGAAACGTATTCGATGCGGCAGCCGAAGACATCGTGTGCTTCGACAATATTGGACATGACGCCTTGCTCGTCGCGCCGGCCCCAACTCTTGGGCAGGTCGATCATGCCCACCTGCTCGGTTTCCTTCGCACCGCACCCGGCATCCGCATCGAACTGTTGTGGCGAGTCGTGTCGGAGCAGGTTGAATCCAGGCTGTCTGCACTGCCGCTTTGGTTGAGCACGTCCGGACTGGGTGTCCCTTGGTTGCATATCAGGCTCGATTCCATGCCTAAATACTACAACTACGGGCTTTATCGTGTTGCGGCCGTGAATCGGGCATGAGTGTTTTGCAGTCCCAGGTGGATTATTCCCAACAATTTGGGTTAAATACCCGTGAGGTATAGAAATTAAATAACATACATCAAGAACCACAAAGGAGAAAAAACGATGCTCAAATGCATTCGGGTTGCATTGACCGTTGCGCTGGGCGCTGCGGTGCTGACGCTGTCGGCAGGCGCTATTGCCGCGGAATCCAAAGATCCCATCAAGCTGACGCTGCACGACTGGACCGGACAGCTGATCACCACGCAGATTATGGGCGAAGTGTTGAAGGCAAAAGGGTACAACGTCGAGTACGTGGAAGCGGACTACATAGCACAATTCGCCGGGCTGGAAGAAGGTGACCTGCATGTGGCGATGGAAATGTGGGAAACCACGGGTCGCGACGCCATGGATGCGTCGACCGCCACGGGCAAAACCGAAAATGTCGGCGAAACCGGCATGCAGGCGATTGAAGAATGGTGGTACCCGCTGTACATGAAAGAGAAGTGCCCCGGTCTGCCCGACTGGAAGGCGTTGAACGACTGTGCCGAGGCATTCTCCACGCCGGAGACGGCGCCAAAGGGGCGTTACCTCGGCGGTCCCGTGACCTGGGGTGGATTCGATGATGAGCGCGCGGAGGCGCTCGGTCTAGACTACGAAGTCGTGCACGCCGGCACCGACGGCGCCCTTTTCGCCGAGCTGGAATCCGCCTACCAGCGCAAGGCGCCAATCCTGCTGTGGGTTTACACACCGCACTGGGCGCCGGCCAAATATGAAGGAGAGTGGGTCGAGTTTCCGAAGTACACGGCGGAGTGCTATCAGGATCCGGGTTGGGGTTCCAACCCGAATATGGCCTACGATTGCGGCAAACCCCGGGGACCCATCTGGAAAGTGGCCTGGGCCGGCATGAAAGACAAATGGCCCGGCGCCTACGCGGCGCTGAAGGACTTCAGTATCTCCAACGACGACATGAGCCAGTTGATCGTCAACGTCGATCTGGAAGGCCAGAAAATCGACGACGTGGTTGCGGGCTGGCTCAAGGAAAACGAGAGTAATTGGCAGGCGTGGGGCAACTGATCCCGCGACTCATCGCCTGAGTTTCGAACGACGGTCGGGTTCGACGCCCGACCGTTTTTCGTTGTTGGGGTGCAACGACACTTCATATTAATCCCTGCCTTGGACATACGAGATTCCGCACCAAAAAAAGTCAAACTCTCCTGCAGTAACCTCTGGAAACTGTTCGGACAGGGGGCGGATCGGTTTCTCTCCACGAACAAAAGCCCAAGCCACCAGGATCTCGTGGATGCCGGACTGATCGGGGCGGTCAGGAATGTCAACATCGAGATTCACCAAGGTGAAATCTTCATCATCATGGGCTTGTCGGGTTCCGGCAAGTCCACCGTGGTGCGCTGCCTGTCGCGCCTGATCGAACCCACTTGCGGTGAGATCCTGTTTGATGGGAGCAACCTGCTGGAAGCATCCCCAAAGGAGCTGATCGAGATCCGGCGCCACAAGATGGGCATGGTGTTTCAACATTTCGCGCTCCTGCCCCACCTGACGGTGCTGGGCAATGTCGCATTTCCGCTCGAGATCCAGGGGGTGGATAGAAAGACCCGGGAACAGCGGGCAATCGAGATCATCGAACTCGTCGGGCTCGAGGGCCGCGAGGCCTATTACCCGAGGGAATTGTCCGGGGGACAGCAGCAACGGGTAGGCATCGCGAGATCGCTTGCCGTGGAGCCTGACATCTGGTTCCTTGACGAGCCTTTTTCAGCACTCGATCCGCTGATCCGGCGAGAAATGCAGGATGAATTTCTGCGCCTTCAGTCGGTGCTCAAGAAAAGCATCGCCTTCATTACCCACGATTTCGACGAGGCCATTCGTCTTGCCGACAGGATGGCCATCATGAAGGACGGGGAGGTCATCCAGGTCGGAACCCCGGAAGACCTGGTGATGCGGCCCGCCACCGAGTATGTGGCCGAGTTCACCAAGGACGTACCGCGTGCGAAGGTGCTGACGGTCATGTCCATAGTCCATGACGCCCGCGAGGGCCATGCTTACGAGAACGTTGTGCTGGCAACCGACAAGATAGACACCGTGGCCGAACGGGTCCTCGACGCCGAACACGGATTTGGCGTGCAGGACGAATCGGGGCGGATCATAGGTGAGATCAATCAGGAAGACGTCACGCGTATCCTGATCGGCAGGGGATAGGCAGGCTAGATCGTGACTTTGACAACCTTGATGCGGCATCCCGCTGAGGCGGAATCGCCACCCGGGACCGGGTTCAAAACGTATGCACCCTGGTTGCTGCTGCTTTCTCTCGTCGGCGTGATGTACGGGATCGCGGAGTACATCCCCTGGGCGTTCAAGTACCCGCGCGAATGGGTCATCCCCCTGAGGTTCTGGATCTCCGATGCCGTTAAGTGGTTGTACAACGACGCCACCTTCGGCTTGTTCACCTTCAAGGAATTCACGCGAGGGATTTCCTGGGTCTTGGAGTGGCCGCTGACTCTTGCCAAGAGCCTGCTGTCCACCGGCTTCCTGCAGGGGCAGGGCAGTGATGCCGTCGTGGTCTGGCCTCGCCTGGCGTGGGTGGCATTGACGGCGTGCGCGGTGCTCGTATCCCTCGCCGTGGCCGATATCGGTCTCGCACTGCTGGTGGCCGCCTGCTTTCTCTATCTTGCGGTGTTCGGACAATGGGAAAGCGCGATGGTCACATCCTCATCCATCGTTATCGCGGTGCCCCTGGGCATCGCCGGCGGTCTGGCCCTTGGCATCGCCGCACACAGACATCCCGTATTCGAAAAGATCCTGACCCCTGTACTAGATCTGATGCAGACCGTTCCCGTGTTTGCCTATCTGGTCCCGATACTGGTGCTGTTCGGGTTCAATCCCGTGGCGGCCATGATTGCCACCATCATCTACGCCATGCCTCCGATGGTCCGCAATACCATGCTGGCCTTGCACAGAGTGCCCACGGAAATCGTCGATTTCGGGCACATGGCAGGGTGTTCCAAGCGCCAAATGCTGTGGAAAGTCATGGTCCCGTCCGCCAGGCGCGGACTTATGGTGGGTGTGAACCAGGTGATTATGCTGTCTTTGAACATGGTGATCATCGCGTCGATGATCGGCGCCGGGGGACTCGGACGTGACGTGCTGACCGCGTTGCGCCGCCTGAATTTTGGTGCGGGTCTGGAGGCAAGTATTGCCATCACCCTCATCGCCATCGCGCTGGATCGCGTTTCGCACGCTTTTGCCCAACCTATCCGGAGAATTGGCAGGTGACGACGGGGCCTATGGTCAACGACCTGATGCAGTGGCTGAACGTCAATTTCTTCGACACGATCGAGGCCGTGAAGTCATGGCTTCTGATAAACGCCATGATCCCGTTCAAACGATTTCTGCTGTCGCTGCCGTGGATCGCCCTGGTCGCGGTCGTAGCGCTTTCCGGCTATCGTCTGGGCGGTACGAAGCTTGCCGTTCTGGTGTCGTGCCTGGTGACCTTCATCGCCGTAACCGGGCAGTGGCCCAAGGCCATGGTGACGCTTTATCTGGTCGGGATATCCGTGTTCATCGCCAGTATCATCGGCATTCCCATTGGCATCTGGTCGGCGCGGCACGAGCGCGCCGACCGGGTGGCCAAGGTGATCATCGATACGCTGCAGACATTACCGGCGTTCGCCTATCTGATGCCGGTGGTGATGCTGTTCAGGGTGGGGGATTTTTCAGCGATGCTGGCCGTCATCGCGTATTCACTGGCGCCGGCGATCCGCTATAGTAATCTGGGTATTCGTCAGATCGACCCGGCGCTGATCGAAGCGGCTACGGCCGCAGGGTGCAACCGGCGGCAGTTGCTATGGAAGGTCCAGTTGCCCCTGGCGCTGCCGGAGATCATGCTTGGCGTCAATCAAACCATCATGTTGGCGCTCAGCATGCTGGTCATAACCGCCCTGGTAGGGACCCGGGATCTGGGGCAGGAGGTCTATATTGCGCTGACCAAGGCCGACATCGGCCGCGGACTGGTGGCGGGCATCTGCGTTGCATTTATCGCGATGACGGCGGATCGGCTGATTTCTCCGTGGAGCGTGCGGCGCAAGAAACTGCTTGGCCTGGAATAGACTGCCCCATCCCGCGGGATCCTGGTGCAATATGGGGATTAAACGACCTTTGCGCTCGCGGCGGCGCCGTCGGAACTCGTCACGACCCTGTTCCACCCGTGGACATCCTCAACCGCTCCGGTCTGGATGTCGACGATGCCGTCGTACAGTCGTTTACTCATCAGCTCAGGCGCGTCGGCGTCCAGATCGATCACCTCGTCCTGATAGGCAATCCGGCCGACCGGGGTGATCACCGCCGCGGTACCGGCACCAAAGACTTCCGTCAGGCTGCCGTTGTGATGGGCCTCGATTATCTCCTCGATCCTTATCCTGCGCTCCTCGCATTTTTCGCCCCGGTCCTTCAGCAGTGTCAACACGCTGTTCCGGGTGACGCCGGGCAATATGGTGCCCTGAAGGGGCGGGGTCACAAAGGTATCCCCGATCCGGAAAAAGATATTCATCTGCCCGACTTCCTCCACGTAAAGGTGCTCGAGTCCGTCGAGCCACAGGGTCTGGTCGAAGCCTTGCGCGATGCTGTCTTCTCCGGGGCGAAGCGTGCCGGCGTAGTTTCCCCCGGTTTTGGCAAATCCCGTCCCGCCGGGGGCCGCACGGGTATAGCGCGGCTCCGCACGCAGGGATATGCCGCCCGTCCTTTCGGAAAAGTATTCCTTCACCGGCGAGGTAATGATCAGAAACAGGTATCGATCCGCCGCTTTGACCTGAAGATTGGGTTCCGTTGCGAAGATCAGGGGCCGTACGTAGAGCGACTCGCCCCGTTTCGAGGGAATCCATTTCTCATCCAAGCCGACCAGCTCATCTATCGCGCTGCAGAACAGTTCCTCATCCACGGGCGGAATGCAGAGTCGCTCGCAGGAATTCCGCAGGCGCTCAGCGTTCATATCCGGCCTGAACACGCGGATATTGCCGTCGATCCCCCGGAATGCCTTGAGCCCCTCGAACACCGCCTGCCCGTAGTGCAGGCACAGGGCGCCCGGGTAAATCTGGAATGCTCCGTAGGGAACGATCTGCGGCTCGATCCACTGACCGTCGCGGAATTCACAGCGGAACATGTGATCTGAAAAATCGTCTTCGAATCCGAGATTGTCGAAATCGACGATGTCGATGCGCGACCGGTCAATCCGGGTCACGGGAAAACTGTGCTGTGTCAAGGCTGAATCCACCGCAATGCGTGAGCCGGAATTGTATGAAATAAACCAGTGGAATGCATTAGCCCGCACATTGCACCAGTATCCCGAGCGATGACGCTAAAACACACAATCCTTGCTGCGCTGCCGATAGACCTTGCGCCATTAGGGTATAGAATTTCCGGACAGTCTTTAACAGAGAGATCGACATGCTAAAACCTGCAAAACCACGGGGCCGGGTGGTCGCGGTGCTGATCAACCGGGACCGGGACAGCTCTCTTGCGAGTACCAGTTTAAAGCGCGTCAACGTGTCTTACTCCGGATTCGAGGGGGAAGTCCATGGCGGACTGACGCGTAAGTCGTGTTCGAGGGTCAAACTCCAGTACGAACCGGGTACCGAGATTCGAAATACGCGCCAGATTTCGATCCTGTCCGAGGAAGAACTCCGACAGATTGCGAGGAGCATGGAAATCAGCCATCTGGAGCCAGAGTGGATCGGCGCCAACCTGCTGATCACGGGCATCCCGGAATTGACACTGCTGCCGCCATCGTCCCGCCTGCTGTTTTCCGGCGGGGTGTCGATCGTTGTGGATATGGAAAATGGACCCTGCAAATTTCCCGGTGAGATCATCGACCAACATTTTCCCGGATGTGGAAGACGCTTTCCCAAGGCCGCGCAGCATCTGCGAGGTGTGACCGGGTGGGTGGAACGCGGGGGCGCTCTATCCGTCGGCGACGAGGTCAGCCTGCACATCCCCGTCCAACCCCGGCATCCGCGCTATACGGGCGAGTTCAAATATTGAACCCAGGCGGCCGCATTGATATGGCCTGAATAATTCGTTACTGTCGCCGCCCGCTTCACATGGATTCGTTAGTTATGGCGCAGTACGTATACAGCATGCATCAGGTTGGCAAGATCGTCCCGCCCAAGCGCGAGATACTCAAGAACATTTCCCTGTCGTTTTTCCCGGGCGCGAAGATCGGCGTCCTGGGCCTGAATGGTGCCGGCAAGTCGACCCTGCTGCGAATCATGGCCGGTGTGGACACGGAGATCGAAGGCGAGGCTCGACCCATGCCCGGGATCAAGGTCGGCTACCTGCCTCAGGAGCCGGATCTCGACCCATCAAAAACCGTGCGCGAAATCGTCGAGGAAGCGGTGTCCGAGATCAAGGCCGCGCAGGAGCGCCTGGACGAGGTGTACGCAGCGTACGCCGAGCCGGACGCGGATTTCGATGCGCTTGCGGCCGAACAGGCCAGGCTCGAAGCCGTGGTGCAGGCCGCCGACGGGCACAACCTGGAACGCCAGCTCGAGGTCGCCGCCGATGCGCTGCGATTGCCGGAGTGGGACGCCTCAATCGCCAGGTTGTCCGGTGGTGAAAAACGACGGGCCGCGCTTTGCCGACTGCTGCTGTCCGCTCCGGACATGCTGCTGCTCGACGAACCGACGAACCACCTCGACGCGGAGTCGGTCGCCTGGCTGGAACGCTTTCTGCACGATTTCCCGGGAACCGTGGTGGCCGTCACCCACGACCGCTATTTCCTCGACAACGTGGCCGGCTGGATCCTCGAACTTGACCGGGGTTACGGCATACCGTACGAAGGCAACTATTCAGGTTGGCTCGAGGCCAAAGCCGAGCGACTCGAACGGGAGGCAAAACAGGAAACGGCTCACGCCAGAGCCGTGAAATCCGAACTGGAATGGGTACGTCAAGGCACGAGGGCCAGGCAGTCCAAGTCGAAGGCAAGGCTGCAGCGATTCGAGGAAATGCAGTCCAGGGAATTCCAGAAGCGCAGCGAAACCAATGAAATCTATATTCCGCCGGGGGACAGGCTGGGAGAAAAGGTCATCGAATTCAACGGGGTTGGTAAGAGATACGGCGAGCGGGTTCTGTTCGATGATCTGTCGTTTATCGTACCCCAAGGCGCCATCGTGGGCGTGATCGGAGGTAACGGCGCGGGCAAGACCACGCTGTTCCGAATGATCATGGGAACCGAGCAAGCGGATTCGGGGAACATCGAAAAAGGTGAATCGGTGAATATCGCCTGGGTCGATCAGACCCGGGAGGACCTGGACGGTAGCAAAACGGTGTTTCAGTTGATCTCCGACGGTTCCGATGTCATCCGCATCGGCAGCTACGAGGTCCCGTCGAGAAACTATTGTGGAAGGTTCAACTTCAAGGGCTCGGATCAACAGAAGTTCGTCAAGGACCTGTCCGGCGGTGAACGGGGCAGACTGCATCTCGCACTGACACTCAAGCAGGGCGCCAACGTGCTGTTGCTCGACGAACCTTCCAACGATCTCGACGTGGAAACCCTGCGCGCGCTGGAGGAGGCGCTGCTAAACTTCCCGGGCGCGGCGATCGTCATTTCGCACGACCGCTGGTTCCTGGATCGCATCGCGACCCATATTCTGGCCTACGAGGGCGAATCCAAAGTGGTTTTTTTCGAGGGCAACTACACTGAATACGAGGCGGACAGAATGAATAGATTGGGCGTCGAGGCGTTGAATCCGCATCGCATTAGATATAAAAAACTGGCTTGATCTTGATCGGAAGCGGCGCCCTCGCCGCGATTGACATGTGTCGGGATCGGCGCGAGGAGAGTCTCTTACAATAGAAATAGAACTTAAAACTACTCATTCCAAAGGAGCAGATCTATGAACGTAGACGAATTTCGAACGATGCTCAAACCCGTAACTGATTATATTTCCGGCCGAGAAATCTCTCCGGCGCTGGCGGATGAACTGAACCAATCCTTTCCACCTACCAGCGAAACATTCGGGGCAATCGAAGAAGCCTGTCACGACGCGATTGAACAAGGGTGGATGTGCGCCCACGGGTCGGAGGGGCGGCGTTACGGCCGGGTCATCGAGCCCGGCGACGATACGGCAGGACTGAGCGTGGACGTCGTCGAACTCACTGATATCGTCGGTCCGCACCACAGTCACCCGAACGGTGAGGTCTGCATGGTCATGCCGGTAGACGAGCAGGCGAGATTCGACGGAAACCCGCGTGGCTGGTGTACCTATGAGCCAGGTTCGGACCATCACCCGACAGTGACGGAGGGCAAAGCGCTGGTCCTGTATTTGCTGCCGCAGGGAAAGATCGAGTTTACGTGACGCTGGTGTGCCGGCGCGCCGGATATCAAGCCACATTAAGGACCGGCAATGCCAGGTTAGTTGCTTTTGACTGAAGAACGGTCCGTATCGGCGACGCCTATCCCGGCGCTGGCTGGTCCAGGTCCCTCAGCAGATATCCTCCCGCCTTGAATGCCGGACCCAGAAGAGTGGCAATATCATTCAAGCGTTTGTCGCGCGTCCAGATGCGAGCGGGCGCCGTCAACGCCGTTGCCGCCAGCAGGTGTGCATCGACGTAACCAATACCCCGTCCCATCAATTCGTTCCGTTCAATAAACAACAATACTTCTGCATCGGTAGCGAGCATTGTCCGCGGCAGATTCTCTAATAGCGTCAATATTCCCGAACGGTTGCGCAGATTACCGCAGGCTAATTCGCCGATCACGAATGGATGGGTCAATACTTCGTTACGCTCCAGCCGTGCTGCCAGTCCCTCGTCGCCTTTCCCAAGATGATCAATCCAGACGGTGGTGTCGACCAGAATCATCTCCGAGGAGACTTCCTGCGCGACGCGGGCTCCAGTTGCGGTTCGCTCGCGGCCAGCCTGGCCAGACGCCGCGCACTTTCCCGCTCGATCAGCGCCTTCAATCCCTCCCTGACCAGGGTCGTTTTTTCCGATATCCCCGTAATCCGCTGGGCTTCTGCCAGCAACTGATCATCCAGGTTCAGTGTCGTTCGCATTGGTCACCTCATTACTGATAGCGTTCACGTCATATTGTACATCAATTGATGATGGTATTGACGCATGCGGGAAAGACCTGATTTTTGAAACGCGTGATAGCGACCCAAAAGCGGCTACCTTACTCCCGCCGGGAGTGTGTTTTACTGGATTGTTTCGCTGCGCTCGCAATGACTGCGGTTGTCTTCACGAATGCGCCTTGAATTCGGATGCTTGTCGCTTCGCTGAATGTCACAGAAGTTACGACAGGGTACACTAGTTGCAGCCAAGCTTCGACAATCGGCGCACGGATATCTTCGGTCTGCAGACGGACCGTCCGGTGCGAATTGTCATGTCCGGCGGCCGAACCTCGGCGTCGGACATTTTCGATCGATGGTCGTTGAATTCGCGCAAGCGGCGCAGCTGTTCTTCGTTGGTGCGACGATTTTCCTCACTCGGCTCGTCCGCGGAATAGTCGTAAGCCGGGTCCTGATGGTAGATGACGCGCCCCTCGGCATCGACCTCTTTGATGAACTGCCCCGAGGCTGCAGGGTTCAGGCCCAGGATAAGCAGGACGTTCAGTATAAGAACGCCAAGCGTTTGCAATTTTTTTGTTAATGCATACATATTCGTCATCACTCTCCTTGTGACTGGGTTTAACCGCCTTCACCGGGCATCAAACTTTGCGCTAATGTTACACCGCGGACGCGGAAATTACCCTGAATTTCTTGCCGCAGTTTCTTGTTCCGATTGAATAAATTCTCAGCCGCATCATAAATAAGTTCAATAAACAGTTCCATTCGTTTGTTTTTTTTTATGTTATTGGAGTACGTCATAAAATAGTTTTGAGAATTACTCGGATGGCTCGGGAAAGTCGGGATACCGTGGCCGACAGATCCGACTGAGTGCGTGGATGCATCAGGTTGCGCCACGTGCATATGATCAATATTGCTGTTGTACAGGAAAAACTGGCGAGGGGATCATGTTCTGCCACTGGAGATAGAAAAACAACTGACCGCGTACCGTGTGTGTGATAAAAAGCGCCCTGACCGACAAAGGGGCTATCTATGAAATCTCACGCACAGGTCGCCGTGATCGGCGGTGGGGTAGTGGGCTGCAGTGTCCTGTATCACTTGACCAAGCTGGGCTGGAAGGACGTCGTCCTGATCGAGCGCTCGGAACTCACCTCGGGCTCGACCTGGCACGCGGCGGGCGGATTCCATACGCTGAACGCGGATACCAACATGGCGGCACTGCAGGGTTACACCATCGGCCTGTACGCGGAACTCGAAGAGATTTCCGGGCAGTCCTGCGGGCTGCATCACGTCGGCGGCGTCACCATCGCGACCACCCCGGAACGCATGGACCACCTGGTTGCCGAACGGGCCAAACATCGTTACATCGGGCTCGATACCGAAATTCTCGGTCCCGGGGAAATCGGCGCGCTGACTCCCATCATCAACACGGAGGGGATTATCGGTGGGCTGTATGACCCGCTGGATGGCCATCTGGACCCTTCCGGTACGACCCATGCGTACGCCAAGGCGGCCCGTATACAGCGCGCAGAGATCTATCTCAGAAATCGAGTGTTAGAGACCAACCCGCGCGGCGACGGTAGCTGGGAGGTGGTGACGGAGCAGGGCACCCTGGTGGCCGAGCACGTGGTCAACGCCGGGGGCCTGTGGGCCCGGGAAGTGGGCAGAATGGCCGGTGTTTACCTGCCGCTCCACCCCATGGAACACCAGTACCTGGCTACCGACGATCTGCCCGAGGTCTACAACCGCGATCAGGAGCTTCCCCACGTCGTGGACCCGGGCGGCGAGAGCTATCTCCGGCAGGAGGGTCGGGGGCTGGTCATTGGCTTCTATGAACAGGCCGCCGAACCCTGGGCCGTCGAAGGTACTCCCTGGGATTTCGGTCACGAACTCCTGAATGACAAACTGGACAAGATTTCCGATTCACTGGAGATCGCTTACAACCGCTACCCGGTCCTGGCCAAAGCGGGCATCAAGCGGGTCATCAACGGGCCGTTTACTTTTGCGCCAGACGGCAACCCGCTGGTCGGCCCGATTCCGGGACTACGAAACTACTGGGCGGCGTGCGCGGTGATGGCCGGATTCAGTCAGGGCGGCGGGGTCGGCCTCACGCTGGCGCAATGGATGGTTCACGGCGAACCCGAGCGCGACGTGTTTGCCATGGACGTCGCTCGATACGGCGACTACTGCACGGAATCCTATACGCGCATCAAGGTCACCGAAAACTACCAGCGGCGTTTCGCCATCTCTTATCCCAACGAGGAGCTGCCGGCGGGCAGGCCGTTCATCACGACGCCGGCCTACGGCATCTGGCGGCAGCGGAACGCGGTGTTCGGTTCGGCCTACGGCATGGAGAACGTCAATTATTTCGCGCCGGAAGGGGAGGAGCCGTTCGAGGTCCCGTCATTCCGGCGCTCAAACGCCTTCGAAACCGTGGCGGCGGAGTGCAACGCGGTGCGCACCGCGGTGGGCATCAACGAGATCCACAATTTCAGCAAATTCGACATGACGGGGGAGGGCGTCGTGGGGTTTCTGGACCACATCATGGCCGGGCGCATCCCGAAGGTGGGCCGCCTCAGCCTGAGCCCGATGTTGAGCCCGAAGGGCAGGATCATCGGTGACTTCACGCTCTCGCGCCTGGGCGAGCAGCGCTTCCAGGTCACGGCCTCCTATGCCGCCCAGGCTTACCACCTGCGCTGGTTCGAGGCGCATAAGCCTGCCGGGGATGTCGAAATTCGGAATATATCGAACGAACGAGTTGGTTTTCAGATTGCGGGACCGAATGCACGGGAATTGTTGAGCCGGGTGACCCGGGCCGATGTTTCAGCGGAAACATTTGATTTCCTCGACATACGCGAAATGGAGGTCGGCCTGTGCGATGCCATCGTGCAGCGGGTGAGCTACACGGGTGATCTGGGATACGAGATCTACGTCGACCGCGGCAAGCAGGTGTCCCTGTACGAGACCCTGTCGGGGGCGGGGCAGGACCTGGGTTTACGGCCCTTCGGCATGCGTGCCATGATGAGCCTGCGGCTGGAGAAATCGTTCGGGTCGTGGCTCAGGGAATTCAAGCCCGACTACACGCCGATGGAAACCGGCCTGGATCGCTTCGTGCACTACGGCAAGTCCGCCGATTTCATCGGCAAGCAGGCGGCGCTAGAGGAGAAGGAGAGCGGCATTGCACGCAAGCTGTGCACGTTCATTGTCGACGCCGCCGATGCCGACGTATGGGGGTGGGAACCGATTTGGTCCGGGGGCAATGTCGTGGGTTTCGTAACCTCGGGCGGATACGCGCACTACGCGAAAAAAAGCGTGGCCTACGGATTCCTGCCGGTGGAACTCATCGAGGAAGGCGCCGAGGTGGAGATCGAGATTCTGGGCGATCGCCGCAAAGCGAGCTTGTACACAACGCCATTGTTCGATCCAGGTGCCGAGCGGATGCGAGGATAAACGGGTCGGATTACCGAATTGCGACGGCTATTGAAGACAGGATGCTCTCCACCGTTGCGCAGTCGATGTCGCCGTTCTCCAGGCGTTGTCTCTCTTCCTCATTGGAAAAGATAAGCTCACCGAGCACCTCCAGTCCGCCGATGGATCCCGACATCACGGCCGACCCGGAGCGGTTAGGATCGCGGGGCACGAAATACAGATCCAGTTCCCGCGTACATTCGCCGGCGATGGCAATCACGTTTGCGGTGAGTTCCGCGCCATCAGCGCGAACCCAGGCATTCAGCCACGGAACCGCCTGATCGAGCAGGTCCTCGATGTTCCCATGCCAATGTGCGAATTCAAGGGGATAAGCGTCGTCAAGGACGCATGAGGATGGTCGTTTTCCCGCCGCCGCCCGCTCCAGGGGAAACGGTCCGTAGTCGTCGGGCCGGGGCATGAACTGGTAGTGGAAGTGGTTGGGGATGGAGGCACCGGCGCCTGCACCGTTATAGAAACCGATCCATCCGGGTAACCGCGAGGCCAGGGTCAGCAGGTCCGTGACGATTGTGCGAAGGCTCTTTGTCGGGTGTTCGCTGCCGTTGACTCGCCACGTCTGCGGCATATGTTCCCGGGACGCGATGACCATGTGGTTCGGGAGCAGGGGGTATGGATTCATCCAGGCGACGTAGTACCGGTCCTCAATATCCAGTTCGTATCCGAATTCCCGGCCCTGCTGTTGCCACTGAACGTTCTCGCGACACAGAAAACATCCCTCGTTCAGGCTTACCGCTCCTGGCGGCGGCTGCTTTTTTCCAGCACCCTGAAAGCGATTCGCGCGGGCCGGGTTGAACTGCGCGGAAAAATGGCGATCAC
>CAMYOI010000100.1 GCA_947259955.1 uncultured Gammaproteobacteria bacterium | reverse complement strand
GGGGGACTCCCGCAGGGCGAATCGACAAACACCCGCCTTCGGCGTTGCATCCGCTCCCATTAGCTCGCTAGTGCTTCGCGAATGCGCCTTGAATTCGGACGCTTGTCGCTTCGCTGAATGTCACAGAATTTACGACGGGGTACACTAGGGGTCAGAGTAAAAATTCCGGCATAGGCGTTGTTCAGGGCGGAAATTACAATCTTTTCACTGACTGCATATTTTTTTACCAGCGGTTACGCAATTCCCGGAGATTTAGGAACACCGTCTTCGGATCCGGATCCTCGGGCAGATTGGGGAACTGTTCCCGAAGTTGCCGGATTACGGTCTTGCTACGCAGCCTGAAGAAAGTGTTTACCTGTTTTTCCAACGCCAGGTTGGTGACAAGCGCCTGGCCCGGATCCTGCTTCTCGACATGGGCGAGAAGACCCTGAGCCTCCTGGTTGTCTGGCTCCCGGTCCAGCGTGAAATGAAGGTTGTTCACGATGTAGTCGTGACCGGGATAGATCCAGGTATTCTCAGGCAGCCGCTCGAGCTGTGCATGGAAGGTCTCGTACAGGTGTTCGGGGTGACCGCCGCCGTGGCAATTCCCCGCGCCGGCATTGAACAGGGTGTCGCCGCTGAACAGCGAGGGCTCCTCGGTGTGGGACAGCAGGCAGACATGGCTCATGGTGTGTCCAGGTGTGTCCAGCGCCTCCAGTTCCACCGTGTGCCCCACCTTGATGATGTCACCGGGCTTCAACCCCACGTCCATGCCCGGGATGGCGTTGCGTGCATTCTGGTGCGCCAGTAACTTTGCACCGGTGGCCTTGATCAGTGGATCGTTGCCGCCGATATGATCGTGGTGTTCGTGCGTGTTGACGATCTGGGTGATTTCCCACCCTTTGTCCTTTGCCAGGTTCAAGCACTTTTCGTAGTCCAGCGGGTCCACCGCTAAAGCTTCACCGGTTTCACGGCAGGCGATGAGATAGTTGAAATTGCGCCAACTGTTTCCGGTCCATATCTGTTCTACAATCATCGGAATGTCCTTACGCGTGCGGTTAAATTGCCAATATAACACCTGAGACAATGGTGCAATCATGGAAGCCCCCCAGTGGACACCTACGCCGACCTACCCGGGCGGCGCCACCACCACCTGATCGAAGGGATGATCGTGCCGAATCCCGCCGGTGGCTTGAAATACGCTCAACGCCGCGGCGTAGCTCTCCCGGCTGATGCTCACATCGGGGGACCAGCAACCCAGCGTCTTGTATCGTTCGATGGTATCGGTGAGCACATCCAGGTCGACCGCTGGGAAGTAGTCCTTCTCACTAGCGGCGATTTCCTGCGCGGGTGCCTCGATCACATACCGGCGCGCCTTACGGTAGCCCCGCATGAACGCCCGGGCCTCGCCACTCGCGATCCATTCAGGCGTGGCGGCCAGGCTGCTGAAGGCGAGCCGACCAGAGATGTCTCCAAGCGCGCACACCACCGTTGCAATGCCTTCCTTCTCGAGTTGTTGCGGCGCTCCACCCTGTTGATGAATGTAGTCGCCGATGCCCGCCCGGAACGCGGCATCCATATCGTCGGGCTCCCCGCAGTCGACAATGTCCACCTCGGACAGGTCCAGTGCCGCCACCGCCGCGGCATATTTGAACAGGGCCATGGGTTGACCCAGATGATCAACCAAGACCCGGCGGCCTACCAGATCCTGCCAGTCAAATACCTGATCTTGGTCCTGTTTTCGCGCCGCCAGGAAGAAACCATCCCGCTCATTGATCTGGGCGAAGTGCATGAAATGCGGCTGTACTCCCTTCTCCAAATACCCCCAACTCGCTGATACCGCGAGTTGACCAAGCTGAATGGACCCCTCCAGCAGACCGTCGGGCACGGTGGCATCGGGTGAGGCTATGGCATAACTCGGTTCCAGTCCCTCTTCCACCAGAAAACCGCCCGCTATACACGCGATGAGCGGGCTGTAAAATGGAGAATGGCGGGATGCCATAATATTGATTCTCGACATGGTTATACTCCTCGGTCATGATTGTTTCCCGGTGCGTTGCGCGGCGTGTTGACCTGTTCTTTCCCCCGCACCTCGGTACCGGATTGTGCGGATCGCAGGTTGAACAAGGCCCACTATGTTATCTTGCCGCGGTCGAGACAACTAGGAGCCTGTCCCGCACTTTGCCCCGTGCAACCCAGCCCATATACGGGACCGGCCCCTTTCCTCGAACAAGTATACCGTCCCCGGTTTAGTCAGGGGGCCTCGGGTATACTGCACGGGCTTCGGGTAAAAGTCGCCACATTTGCAGCATGACCACACTTTCACTGCAGCCCTTGATGGCCCCGGATTCGGTCGCCATCGTCGGGGCTTCGAACAAACCGGGTTCACTCGGTTATGACGCCGTGGAAATGATCCTTCGTGGCGGTTTCAAAGGCGGTATCTACCCGGTCAATCCACGTTACCACCGCATTCTGAATTTGCCCTGCTTTGCCGACCTGGGAGCAATAGGCGCTCCCGTCGATTTGGCATTGATCTGCGTCGCCGCCAGGCGCCTGGAATCCCAGGTCGACGCCGCGATTGCGGCCGGCGTCCGCGCGCTGTTGGTAACGGCGAATGCCCTACTCGAAGACGACGCGCAACCGGCGCTCGCCGAGCGTATCGGCGAACTCTGCCTGGATGCTGGTATCCCGCTCTGCGGCCATAACGCCATGGGTTTCTATAACAACGATATCGACCTGCGTGCGTGCGGGTTTTCCGCTCCCGATGAGGGTGTGCGCGGCAATATCGCACTCATTTCCCAGTCGGGCTCGGTGTTCAGTACGCTGGCGCACAATGATCCACAGCTCAAATTCAATCTCGCCATCACTACCGGTTGCGAAACGGTTACCAGCGCCGAAGACTATATGCTGTATGCGCTGAAGCAGCCCACGACGCGGGTAATCGGCCTGTACCTCGAAACCATCCGTAAACCCCGTTTATTCGTCGAGGCACTCGGCAAAGCCGCCCGCGGAAGGGTCCCGGTGGTGGCGCTGAAAGTCGGACGCAGCGCACTCGGTGCGGAGTTCGCGCTCAGCCACAGCGGCGGCATGGCCGGTAATGACGACGCGCTGCAGGCGGTGTTCGACCGGTTTGGCGTCATCCGCACCAAGAGCCTGGACGAGATGGCCAACACCCTGCTGCTCACCAGCCGATACGCCAACATCCCGGGCGGAGGCCTGGCCGCGATCGCGGACTCGGGCGGCGAGCGCAACCTGCTCGCCGACGAGGCCGAACACGTTGGCGTCGAGTTCGCCCGGTTGTCGGACGCGACCATGAAAAAACTTGACGCCCTTCAGGATTACGGCCAGGAGGCGGCCAATCCGCTCGATCCCTGGGGTACCGGGATCGATTTCGAGCATGTTTTCGGTGAATCCATGGCGGTCATGATGGCCGACGACAACGCGGCGATTGGCGTATTCAGTCAGGACATTCGGGACGACTACTTCCTGACGGAAGGCTGCATCAATGCCATCGACGTGGTCCGCGCCAAAACTGACAAACCGCTGGCCTTCATGACCAATTTCAGCGGCACCCGACGCGCCGGGTCCACGGCTGCACTCAGCGAGCGCGGCATACCCGTGCTTTCAGGCACACGAGACGGACTGCACGCCTTGAATAATTTTATCGGTTTCCGTGACTTCAGATACCGCGAGGTGGATACGGCTGAGCCAAATCCCGACCTCGATCTGACGGCATTGGCCGGCAAGGTGCTACAGGAGCACCAGGCGCTGGCGCTGCTGGCTAAGGCCGGTATACCAACGGTACGCAGCCAACTGGTCAACAGCCTGACGGAACTGGAGCACGTCGAGGAACAACTGGAATATCCGGTGGTTCTCAAGACCGCCGTACCCGGCATACTGCACAAATCGGATGCGGGCGGCGTTTTGCTGGATATCAATGACGCCGGGGGGCTGCGTACGGCCTATATCAACCTGAGTAAGCGCCTTGGAAAGCCGGCTCTGATTCAACCCTTGGTCCCGAAAGACCGCGAATTGATCCTGGGCATGAAAACCGATGATACGTTCGGCCCGCTGGTCATCGTGGGCGCGGGCGGCATCCTCGCCGAATACCTAAAGGACCGATTCACCCTGCTGCCCGATGCGCCGGAAGAGGAGATCGCACGCAAAATAAGGGGGCTGAAGATCCATCGTATTCTCGAGGGTGTGCGAGGCGAGAACGCCGTTGATTTCGATGCCCTGGCCGCCGTCATTTCAAGTTTCGCCCGGTTCTGCGGCGGCGCTGCCGGGACGATTGCCGAAATCGATATCAATCCGCTTCACGTCAGCCAAAACAGGATAATGGCGCTGGACGCACTGATCATCGGAACCGGCTGCCTTGATGAATAGAGGACCAGCCAGCGCCCGGGATCCCGGTGAGAAATGTGGGGCTAGTGTACCCCGTCGTAAATTCTGTGATATTCAGCGAAGCGACAAGCATCCGAATTCAAGGCGCATTCGCGAAGCACTAGCGAGCTAATGGCAGCGGATGCAACGCCGAAGGCGGGTGTTTGGCGATGCGCCCTGGGGGAGTCCCCCAAAAACCACGGCTACTGCGTTGCCCGTCTGGCCAATATCTGGATATTGCCTGCGAGGCGCGCCTTGTCCCCGTGGTCTTGGGGGGCTCTGAATGTCACAGAATTTACGACGGGGGACACTAGGTCTCGCGTTGATTGCATGACGGGTGGCGGAGAGAGTGTGTCATGACAGAATCGTCGAGAATTCGTAGCGACATCGATTACGACAAACGCGGCAAGCAGGTATCGCATCTGGCCGTGCCGAGTTCGACCAACGATTCGGCCTACGGCACCGTCACGGTACCTATCGCCGTGTTCAATCACGGAACCGGACCGACGTTCTTCATAACCGGCGGTGTTCACGGCGATGAATACGAGGGTCCGGTATCCTTGATGAATCTGATCCGTGAACTCGAAGCCGAACAAATCGAAGGCCGCCTGATCGTCATCCCGTGTCTAAACCTGCCGGCGGTCATGTCCGGTAATCGTTGTTCGCCGGTCGACGGCCTCAATATGAACCGCGTGTTCCCGGGGAGCAGGGACGGTACGATCACGGAGATAATCGCGCACTACGTGTGCCAAGTGCTGCTGCCGATGGTCGACATCCAGCTGGATCTGCACTCGGGCGGCAACACGCTGGAGTACATCCCGAGCATGATGATGTGGTCCTGTCCCGATCCGGAACGCAGGCAGCGGACTTTCGACGCGGTCAGGGCGTTCGGCGCTCCGATTAGCCTGGTAGATCAGGCCCTGGATTCCAGCGGGATCCTGAGTACGATCTTCGAACAGGCAGGGATCCTGAATTTCGGGCCGGAACTCGGCGGCGCAGGTCGCGTCGACCCGGCCACGATTCGGATCACGGCCACCGGACTTCGGAATCTACTCAAACATTTCGGCATGGTGGAGGGCGACATCGAGACGCCGGAATCTCAGGGCAGGCCGCCGTCCCGCCTTGCCGAGGTCGCCGATCTGGAAAACTATGTGATGGCGCCGGATTCGGGCATCTATGAATCCTTCGTCGATTTATGGGATGTGATCGATGAAGGCCGTCCTATCGGGCAGGTGCATTATCCGGACGATCTGGGCAAACCTCCGCGCATCACCCATGCCCCACGATCAGGGTTTCTATTGTGCAAGCGTCCGCCCGGACAGGTAAAGCGCGGTGACAATATCGCCATCATCGGTCAGGACCTCGATCTGAACAAGCACGGTTTGAGGTAGAAAGTCCCTTGTCCAGAGGGAGAGGGAGATAGGGAAAATTATCTGTTGGTTTAACCGCCCTTCAACGGCGGCATGATGGAAATGCTGTCGTTCTCGCCCAGCGATCGCGATGCGTGCTCGCTTTGCGGCACGACGTCCCCATTCACGGCGATTAGGTAGCGATCCGCCGCCGGAATGCGCAGATGCCGTACGACATCCATGGGCGTCGCGTCCGTTTTGACGTCCAGCTCCCGGGGATTGCTGCTATTGGGCGGAAGATGATCCTCCAGCACGCCGGTCACCTTGACCATTATCTTCATCTATCACGCACGGTCACGTGATACCCAGCCGGGCGAGCGTTTCGGGCGTGGGTACGCCGTCGGAAGACCAGCCGCGCTCCGCGTAGTATTCGGGGATCATCTTGCCAAGCTCGCAGACCTTGCCCTTGGCGGTGCCGCTCGGCGCCGGATCGTTGAGCAGGCGCGGCGGCAGGGTGTCGTCCGCGGCAGTCAGGCCGGCGGCCATGTTGAACTGACGCTCCAGAGTCCAGGTCCGTTCCCCGCACTCCAGGATCCTGTCCTCCGACCAGTCGCCTTCACAAGCGGCGTCCAGCATCTGCTGGTACTGGGGCGCACCCCAGGCCGATGCCGGGAATAGGCACAGGCCGGTTGAATCGAGCATGGCCACGAAGTCCTGCGACTCCTTGCAGGGCTTGGCCTTGCCGTTGCCGCTCTGGTCGTCCATGTCGACCTCGAAAGTGTCGTGCTTTAGATGGCAGGCACCGCGGTTGGAGGTGGCGTACCCCAGGCCCATGCCCTGTAACGCCCGAGCATCGTAGCCGGCAAACTCCTGCCCCTTGACGCCCATGAACAGTTCCGGGTGCCCGTATTTTTCGCACATCCGCTTCGAACCCAGACCCAGCACCTGACCGAAACCCTCGTATTTGCCGGTCTTCTCCGACATCACGGCAAGCGCCTCCGCGTTGCCGAAGTTCAGCGAAACCCCGTCCGTATCCTCGCTGGTAATCACGCCCATCTCGTAAAGTTCCATCGCCGCCGCCAGGGTGACCCCGAAGCTGATCGGGTCCATGCCGTGCTCATTCATCATGTAATTGGCAAAGGTGAGGGCATCGACATCGTCAACCCCAACCACCGGCCCGAAGGCATAGGCGGTTTCGTATTCCAGTCCGCCCGACGCGTGCCAGTACTCCTTACGATTGATAATGGTGAAGTGTTCCTTGTCGATGTGCGCGATCCGCCCGCAGGCGATGGTGCAGCCGAAGCATGCCTTGTTGGTGATGTAGTTGACGTGCCCGTTGCGTTTCTTCGCTCGTACACCGCGGTGATTGATCTTGTAGTAGCCCTCGAACTGCACCTCCTGGAAATTGCGCGTCGGCAGTCCGCCGAATTCCTGCATCGACGACATCATGGCGTTGGTCCCGTGCGTGGTGAGCCCTTTTCTACCGGCATCGTTGACGAGCAGTTCGTTGACCTCCTTGACGACTTGCATGAAACGATCGGGGTCGTCCACGGTCACGCCCCGGGTGCCGCGCACGGCAATCGCTTTCAGGTTCTTAGATCCCATTACTGCGCCCACGCCGGAGCGGCCGGCGGCCCGGTGCAGGTCGTTCACGATACACGCGTAGCGCACACCTCGTTCACCGGCAACGCCGATAGAGGCCACCTTGAGGTGCGGGTTTTGGTGGGTGGACTTGAGCCATGCCTCTGTATCCCAGACGGTTTTCCCCCAGAGTTCACCGGCCGGCAGGATCTCCGCGCTGTCGTCCAGGATGTGCAGATAGACCGGCTCCGGCGCTTTACCCTCGAGGATCAGCAGGTCGTAGCCTGCGTATTTGAGCTCCGCGCCGAACTTGCCACCCGAGTTGGAGCAGGCAATGGCGTTCGTTAGCGGGCCCTTGGTGATGACCGCGTAGCGGCCGCTGGTCGATGCCATGGTCCCGGTCAGGGGGCCGGTGGCGAAAATCAGGACGTTCTCAGGGCTCATCGCATCCGTCTTCGGATCCATGTTTTCCATCAGGTACTTCGACGCGAGTCCTCGTTCGCCGATGTACTGGAATGCCCAATCCATGTTGAGCGGCTCTTCCTTGACCTCGCCGTTCGTCAAATTGATGCGCAATACTTTTCTTTGCCAGCCCATGTCAGTTCACCATATTTTTTTAGGGTCTATTTAGTACCTAGTCTGTTCAAGACGATGTCATTGCGAGGAGCGAAGCGACGCGGCAATCCAGTGGCTGCCGGGCAAGCCCCCAACGCTAGCCCGAAAACGACGGTAGATGCGTCCGCTCGGCGTAGTACTGCATGCGGTCGTAACCGGTCCAATCTTCGTCGACGTATGTGATGGCGTCGGTCGGACAGGCCTCCGCGCATTTGGGGTCCCCGCCGCAAAGATCGCATTTGACGACGGTTTTTGTTTGCTTGTCGTAATTGACCGCACCGAATGGACAGGCGATGGTGCATACCTTGCAGCCAACGCACAGGTCCCCGTGCACATCCTTGGCGCCGGTCTCCGCATTGATGGTAATGGCCTCCACCGGGCAGGCATGAAGACACCACGCTTCCGCACACTGGGTGCAGGTAAACGGAATCGCGTAGCGCCCGTGCTCGAATTCGTAGATCTTGATGCGTGAGCGCGCCGGATTAAAAGCCCCCGTATGCTCGTAAGAGCAGGCCATTTCGCATTGCAGGCAACTGGTACACTTTGCGGGGTCTATGAGCAGAGATCTGTGCATTTCCGTCCTCTCCTGATGATTCAGCGTTTTCCTGGAATTGTATCCACGATTGAATGATGAAGGTAGCCATATTTCCTCTATCGCTACCTTTGACGGTTCCGCCAGTCCGGCGCCTCGTAAACCGGGGCTTTCGAAGGCGGCAGGGGCTCGCGGCCCCGGATCGCATCCGCCAGCTTCTCTGCCAGCATGATCACCGTGGCATTGAGATTACCGTTGACGATGTTGGGCATGATGGAGGCGTCAACGACGCGCAGCCCCTCTATACCGTGCAGCCTCGCCCCCGCGTCCACCACCGACATTTCGTCCGTCCCCATCTTGCAGGTGCAACTCGGATGGTACGCGCTCTCGCCTTTCTGCCTGACGAATTCATCGAGCGCCTCGTCGCTCTCGGCATCCGGTCCTGGAGCAAGTTCCGGACCGCGCAGGTCGTCGAATGCGCTCTGCGCAAAGATCTCTCGCGTATGGCGGATCCCGTCACGCATGACCTGGCGGTCGTGTTCGGTGGAAGTGTAGTTGAACAGGATTCTTGGGGGATCTTTTGGATCCGCGGATCGCAATTCCACCGAGCCTCGGCTGCTCGGTCGCATGGGTCCGGTATGCGCCTGAAAACCGTGCCCCCCCGCCGGGCTACGGCCATCGTAATTAATGGCGATGGGCAGGAAATGATACTGCAGGTCCGGGTACTCCACCCCGGCCCGGCTGCGTATGAACCCGCCACTTTCGAACTGGTTCGACGCGCCCCACCCCTTTTTGGTCGTGAGCCACTGCAGCCCGACCTTGAGTTTGGTTAAAGGTTTCGTCGCGGGGTAGATGGATATGGGCTGAGGCGAATTTATCGCGCCGCCGCACAGGATGACCTCGCCGGCATCGATAATCTCCACACTGCCGTTGCGCACGCACTCGATACCCACCGCCCGATTGCCGTCAATTCGGATGCGTGTCACCAGCGTCCCGAGCCGCAACTCCAGGTTGGGCCGGGACAGCGCCGGTCGCAGATAAGCTTTGGCCACGCTACACCGTTTACCCTCGTAGGTGGTCATGTCCATCGGCCCTAGACCTTCCTGCTGAAAGCCGTTCATGTCATCGGTGTACGGATATCCCGCCTGCTCGCCCGCTTCGATGAAGGCCTTGAAAAGCGGATTTTCACAGGCGCCGGTGGTCACCTTCAAAGGACCCGAGTCGCCACGATACTCATCGCCACCCTTGAGCCGCGTCTCGGCTTTTCTAAAATAGGGCAGGACATCGCGGTAAGCCCAGCCCTCGGCGCCCGACGACTGCCAGCCGTCGTAGTCCCTGGCGTTGCCCCGAATGTAGACCATACCGTTGATTGACGAAGACCCGCCGATTACGCGCCCTCTCGGGCAATACATCCGGCGGTTGTTCATGTGCGGATCGGGTTCGCAATCGTACGCCCAGTTATAGCGATCATTTCCCAACGGGTATGAAAATGCCGCAGGCATGTGAATCATGATGCTCCGGTCTTCCCCCCCGGCTTCGAGCACCAGCACCCGGATCTCCGCATCCTCGCTCAGTCGCGCCGCCAGTACACCCCCGGCGGAGCCGGAGCCGATTACGACGAAGTCATAGTGCTTGTTGATAAGAAACTCCTCAAATCAGTTTAATGCAGGTCTAAGTAAAAACTCCTTGGTTGAAGCGATGAAACACCGCACCGCGTTGGAATTTTACTCTGCCGCCCTTTACTCTGGAACAGTCAGCGGCAACTCACTCGTGTCGGCCCGGGCCTTCGCACTTGGTAATGTCTTCTTGAGCAGATCCATCACCCGCAGCGCGGTGGCCCGGTAGCCGGTCAACTTTCCCCCGAAAATGGACACCACTCGGGGCTTCGATTCACTGTCGAGGGGAAGCTGGGTTTCCCGGGAGCGCCTGAAAGCCGACTTGCGCGTCGCCGGCAGCACCCTCAATCCGGCCCACTGATCCAGAACCTCCGTCGGGCGATCGGGGAAGTAACGACTGTAAACCTCCAGCAGGTAGGAGACTTCTTCCGGCAGGGTTTCGACCGAGCCCGGATCACCCCCGTACGGGTGCTCGGTGGTACCCAGAAGCGTCCTGCGGCCTTTCCAGGGCATGACGAACACGGCACGCCGGTCGCGAGGCGCCTCGACGTAGTAGCAGCCTTGTTCGATGCCACCGGGCAGTTCCAGATGCGCACCCTGCACGTTCTCGACGACCAGATCCGGAACCGCGGGGTTGAACTGGTGCGTTATTCGGCTGGCCCAGGGACCGGCTGCATTGACCACGGTGGCTGTCTTGCACCGGTTGATTGCCCCATTCGTGCTGTAGCTGACGTCGCAGCCGTGCCGGTTGATCTCGGCGAATTCGAAACGGGCCGGACACAACAGCGTCGCGCCCAGGCCCTGGGCGGAATCCATCACGGCACGGGTCAGCAGGGCGTCATCGGTCTGCGCGTCCCAATACTGAAACACTTGCCGCAGACCATTTGTTCGAAGGCCGTCGAGATCCTGCCACTTACTCCGCGCCACCGAGCTGAACCGGTTGTACTCACCCATGCCGGCCAGTAATGCATACAGCGACAGGCCCGCCCTGATGAGCCAGGGGCCGCGCGTCGTGTCTTGATAGATGGGAATAAAAAATTTTTGTCGTTTTACCAGGTTCGGCGCGAGCCGCAGCAGAAGCTCACGTTCGCGGAGCGATTCTCGTACAAGGGAGAATTCGGCGGTCTCGAGATAGCGCAGTCCGCCATGGATAAGTTTGCTAGAACGGCTGGATGTGCCGGATGCCAGGTCGTTCTGTTCGAGCAGGGCCACCTGGTAACCCGCCGCCGCCGCCGCCTGGGCAACACCCACGCCGTGGATGCCGCCTCCGATGACCAGTACGTCGCAATCCAGGGTCGAAGGCATATTAAATTAGCTTATATCCGGTTGACAGGCATTCATACCCTCAAATTAGATCATTAAATCCGAGCTGATGGTTAGATGTGCGAGTCCGACCCGACGGAATAACCGCCTGGCGGATCTATTCAAGCGCCACCAGCCCGTTCAATACGATCTCATGGTAGCTAACCATGCCGATTATCTGCCCGTTTTCGATTACCGGTGCGACGGACAAACCGAAAGTGTCGAACAGTCTGGCACAGTATCTGATATTCATTTCGGGCTCTACCCCGAGCACCGGCTTCGACATCACTTCGTACAAACTCACCCTGCTCCGAGACCGGTTTCGTGCGAGCACTTTTTTTGCCAGATCGGATAACAACACTATTCCGTAGGCGTCATCGTCGTTGCGCTTATCCACTATAATCGCCCGGACCTCCGACGAATTCATCGCGTTCAAGCCGTCCTTGACCGTAGCCAGTCCATCCATGACCTTGAACTTGTTGGACATCACATCTCTTACTCTAATCAGCTTTGCTTTCTTCTTACTCACAGCTTGTCCTCTATGGTATGACTTAGTTGTTCGACCTGGTGAGCCACGCCAACGGCGTCCTGCACATCGATTAGTACGGCGATCCCACTGCCCGGCTTATCGTCGAACTCGCCCACCTCGGCAATATGCTCCAGGATGGACCGACACATGTGTTCTTCCACCAGGAACAGCAGTACGTCCCGCTGCGTTTCCAGCGTCAGCCCCATGAATGTTGTCGATTTTTTCAATCCCTCGCCACGCGCACTGGTGATGACCGTGGCCCCGGTGGCACCAGCCTCTCTCGCGGCATTCATCACCAGATTGGTGTGGGAATCGTCGGTGAAGGCAATTATCAGTTTGAAACGCATGGTCATTCTCCTGTGTTTTCATTGTCGTCCGAGGGCTCGGTTTCGCGCCTAGAACGCAGGGCCAGCCAGGCGGAACCCTGGGCATAGCCCATCACGGTAATCATCGGAAACAGACTGGCGAAAGCGATCAGTCCGAAGCCGTCCAGCAGAGGATCTCGGCCCGGCACGGTTTCCGCCAGGCCCAGGCCGAGGGCGGCCACGATGGGGACGGTGACCGTCGACGTGCTAACGCCGCCGGAATCGTACGCCAGCGGCACGATCATCCTGGGCGCGAAGTAGGTTTGTATCACGACGAAGACGTATCCCGGGATGATAAAGTACTGGATCGGGATCCCCGCCACGATACGCCATGTTCCCAGGGCAATGCCCATGGCAACACCCAGTGCGACGGCTATGCGCAGACCCCACACCCCGATAGCGCCGCCCGACACCTGATTGGCTTTGATGGCGACCGCGATCAAAGCCGGCTCCGCGATCGTGGTGCTGGCGCCGATGCAAAACGCGAAAAGATAGACCCAGTAGTAGTCGAGCAATCCCGGCACGGCATCGATGGCGTCCCCGACGATGAAGCTCATGTCCGTCAACTGCGTCGCCATCAGCCTGCCGATCGGGAACAGCGCTTTCTCAAGACCCAGCAGAAAAAGCGACAAGCCGACCAGGACGTAGATGAAGCCGATGACCAGCTGGGAGATGTTCTTCATCTTGCGCCTAATCACCGCGACCTGAAAGATCACGATGATCAGCGCGATGGGCAGCACGTCGATCACGGTCCCGGCAACAGTCTTCATCAGTTCGATCAACATATCCAACGCTAGTAGAGCATGCCGTATGCCATGACAAAGATCATAGGGAATAAAGACGCAAACGCAATGAGGCCGAATCCATCCACCATCGGACTCCGGCCCCGTATCGAGGAGGCCAGGCCGACACCAAGTGCGGTGACCAGTGGAACGGTGATCGTGGAGGTCGTCACCCCTCCGGAATCGTAGGCGATACCGATGATTTCTTCCGGGGCGATAGAGGTCATCACCACGACGACCGCATAGCCGATCATGATGACGAAATGGATCGGCCAGCCGCGGATGATACGAAAAACGCCCACCATGATGGCCATTCCCACGGACAAGGCCACGGTGATGCGAAGCCCGGCGGCATAGGAATCCCTGGCCTCCTCCGTGTTGGGAATGATGCTCCCGTTGGCCATGACCTTTGCCGCCTCGTCCGCAACCGCGATCAGCGCGGGCTCGGCGATCGTTGTGCCGAATCCGAGCGCAAATCCAAACACCAGCAGCCAAAACAAGCTGCCCTTTTCCGCGAAAGCGTAGGCCATGGCCTCACCCAGCGGAAACAAACTGGTTTCAAGGCCGTACAGGAAAAACGTCAGGCCAAGCAGGACGAATAACGTGCCGACGATCAGGTCGACGAAGTTGGGAACGGGCTGCTGCAGCACGACGAGCTGGAAAAAAGCCACCACGACGAGGATCGGCGCCAGGTCCCTCAGACTGCTGGTCATCGAGCCCAGAAGTGAAAACAGTGCTTTTAAGTATTGATTTTTTTCGTTCATCCGGAGAGCTTGCGCGAGACGATCCTGCGGAGCTTCATACAGAAAAATCGTCGTCTATACGCGTTATTGTTCCACATCCATGCCGTTTATTGTTGATTTAAATCATTTCTCCCACCGCGGTGAAGCCGCATATTGCACGGGGCGCCCACGAATGGACTGTTTATATCAGATCAGTCTATGACATTGTTGTCCCCCATGCGAAAATCGTCCATGACGGCAAATCGACACTAAACGGGGATTTAGTTGTATTCATCAACGAGGCACGCGTTGCCGGCCAAATGAAAAACTCCCCGCCTTCAATACTTTTGGGCGCACTCGAGCGGTTGCAGCGTGTTTACGGTGCCGAGGTCACTCAAGACAAGCTGGAGCTGCTGCAATCACTGGATGAATCGATGCTGCGAAGCGCAGACGATGTTTCCAGGCTGCACGACGTTTTGTGCTTCATGCGCGCCTATCCCGACAATCGCAAGATACTCAACCGCGTCGAGGACATGCTGACCGGCTTCGCCAACAGAAAGGATTTGCAGCGTTATCGTCTGAAATTGTCGGACACGGGAATCGCGGGAACGCGCATTCACTACCGATTCCACTGGAAGACTGCGAAGTGGCTTTACGACCACTGGCCGGAGGCCATAACCATAGACTGGGCCGAGTTCGAAGACCCGTCGGCACTCGAAGAACTGTGGCCGCTCTTACTCCCGCCGCCCGCCCAGGAGACACTCGAGCACCTGTCGATGTCACCGCGGAAATGGATAGAAACGCTGAAGAAACCCGACGAGACCGACGCGGCGTTCCTGGTCCGCATTTTTGCGCGCTGGCACGCCGGCGAAGCCGTTCGAGAGAAATCCTATGACGATCTGGATGTGCCTTTCACGCTCCTCCCCGTGGTCGGCTCGCCGTCACGCACCCACGCTCAGGTCAAGCCGAAGAAACCGGCCTACGGCGCGCCCGGGATACCCGTCCGGTCCACTGCGGCACGGGCCATGCCCAAACCGCTCAACGTACTCGATGTGAGCCCGCGCCACGGTCGGACGCTGATCAATCTGGCCCGCATTCAAATGGTCACGCGCAGCCGGGACCTGTACGCATTCATGAATGCGGACTCCTACGATGTGCGCATCCTGACTTTCGACTCCGGCATTCAGTTCGTGAGCTACGGTCTCCTGCCCCACGCCCGGACGCTGCTCGAAGCCATGTACGTGTTCCTGATCCTGAAGAACGGCCTGCCGGTCGGATACACCCAGGCCGCAACCCTGTTTCGTTCGGCGGAAATAAACTTCAATGTATTCGACACCTTCAGGGGGGGAGAAACGTCCAGGATCTTCGGTTTGACGCTGGCCATGGTCCGCCACATGTTCCAGTGCGACACGTTCATCATCAATACGCAACAGCTTGGCGAAGACAACGATGAGGCATTGAAGACCGGCGCGTTCTGGTTCTATCACAAACATGGATTCCGGTCCCGAAACCGGGATATCCGTGCCATAGTGCGCCGTGAACTCGAACACAAGAAGCGAAACCCGCGCCACAGGTCGGATCTGAAGACATTGCGGCAGCTCGCCGGCGACGAGCTCTACCTGAGCACCGGAAAGGTGCGAGGCGAACTCGTGAACAGCATACCCGGTGCCGCTATCGGGCTTACCGCGGCCCGTATGTTGGAGAGCCACGCCTCCGCGTCGGACCCGACAGGCACACGGCGTTGCATCAATGCAGCGTCGAAACTTCTGGGTTGTCGCATCGATTCCCGATTTCCCTTGTCACAGTGGGAGGCATGGGAACGGTGGAGCCCGGTGGTGCTGTCGTTGCCCGGGATTCGCCGTTGGTCCGCGGTGAACCGGCGGGCACTGGCGGAGGTGATCAACGCCAAGGGCGGGCACCGCGAGTCGGACTTCGTGACGCTGTTTGACAAGCATCGCACGCTTCAGAAAGCCATCCTCAAACTCGGCGGTTAGTACCGGCTTGGAGCCTGTATGCATTTATCTACGCGAATCGCAGGCGAGTCGCAGCCCCTAAACAAGTATTCGGTACCCTGAGAATTATGTAGGAGCGGCGCCCCCGCCGCGATGAATCGGCGCGAGACGCGCCTCCTATAACGGCTGTTTAGGACAGACCCTTGACCGCGCCGCTCCGTTCAAACTGCCGGAACTTGACCGGGGTGGTGGCGACGAAATACCCAAGGGAAGTGGCCCAAAAAAATGAAAATGCTCGATATCAGGGCTTCCTTACATCTGCTGTTCAAAGCACACTCCAATGGATTGGAAAATTTATAGATCCCCCCGAAAGATGATCGAAACGAATGAATTCGAGTTACGGGATTTATGGCTATTCGGGGGCATTCGTCGTCTTGGATAGGGCTTTATGACCGACCGACAGGAAAAAAAGCATCAGAATTTCCTTTTGGCGACACTTGCCATGGGGCACCTGACCAATGACTGGGTCGCTGGCACCATATGGCTCATCGCCCCGGCGGTCGTCGCGAGCATGGGCCTGGGCCCGGCGGAGGTCGGCCTCCTGCTGGCGGTAAACGGGATAGGGGCAGGACTGACCTACATACCCGCAGGCATTGCGGCCGACCGGCTGTCCCACCAGGGCGGGCTGCTCCTCGTCACATTCTGGTGGGTCGCAATCGGGTATTTTTGCGCCTCCCTCGTCCCCGGGTTCTGGCCGGTGACCCTGCTTTTTGCCTTCGGAATCATGGGAGATGCATTTTGGCACCCGGTGGCTACCGGCGTGCTGGTCAAAAAGATGCCTAAGCGCAAGGCCCAGGTACTGGGCATACATGCCATGGGCGGCAGCATTGGAGCCGAAGTCCTCGGGCCCCTAACCGCGGGCTTCCTGCTGGGGTTTTTCGACTGGCGCACCAGTATGCAGATTCTGGTCATTCCGGCCGTCGTCATGGGAATTGTGTTCATACCGCTGTCGAAGCGGATCGGCGAGATATCACAGAGCCGAATTTCCAGAATGGACATCATGCGCCTGATCAGGCGCTGGAGTACACCACGGGGACTTGGACTCATAGCCATGATGATTTCATACAACATGGCGTTTTTTGCCATATTAAGCATGACGCCCCTGTATCTCCAGACTCGACATGGCCTCACCCCTTCGGAATCCGGCGTGGTATTTGCCGCCATGCTGCTGGTTGGTACCTTGTTTCAGCCCGTTACCGGACACCTGTCCGACCGCGCGGGACGCAAGGCAATCACTCTGGTCATTCTGCTGCTGGCCGGACTGCTGTCAGCAGGTGCGGCGTTGGCATCAGGCTTCACGCTGTTTATCACCCTGCTGGTGCTGTCCGCCACGCTATTGACGGCGGTTCGCCCCGTCGTACTTGCCGCGGCAGTCGATTTTTCCGGACAGTCGCAGGCCACGACACTCGGGATCGTGTTTGCGGTGCTTGACGGTGTCGGTGCGCTTGGCGCACTGCTGGCAGGATTCGCAGGTGAAATCGACCTGTCGTGGGCTTATATACTGGCTGGCGGCCTGGCTATCCTGGCTGCGGCACAGACCGCGCTGCTTTCGTTCGTATCTATTGACCCAAACGAGGCCGCGGCCGTTACCCATACACCACCGGCCGCCTGACCACCACCGTTGATAGACGGGTATTCAGACGGCGGCGACTGTGGAATCAGTAGCGCCATCGTCGGTGATCGATGAGAGCGTGCGCTTGAGGGTTTCCAGGACCTTTTCGATGTCGGCCTTTTCCTCTCCGGTCAGGGGCTGTAGCGGCTTGCGAACGGGACCTGCGGGCAGCCCCTGCAACGTGCATACATGCTTGATGACCTGGATCAGCTTTCCGCCCTGTTCCAGGATGGCCATGAACGGCATCAGGGCGGACATGATCCGCCGTCCCTTGACGATGTCGTTCTCCACCGCCACGGCCTGGTAAAGGGCGATATGCTCGGCGGGAAGGCAGTTACCTCCGGCGCACACCCAGCCGCGCGCGCCCCAGGCAAAGAACTCGAGCGCCTGGTCGTCCATGCCGCAAAGCAGGGTAATCTGCGGGTAGTCCCGGGCCAGCATATGGAGCTGATTGATGTCTCCGGTCGATTCCTTGATTGCGGCAAAGTTCGCGTTGCCGCAGACCTTGTCAAAAAACTCCTTTGACATCGTCGTGCCCGTCCGGCCGGGGTAGTTGTACAACATGATCGGCAGATCGACCGCCAGGTCGACCTCTAGGGCGTGCGCTGCCAGTTCCTCCTGAGTAGGTAGGGCATAGTAAGGCGCATTCATCAGAATCGCGTCGACACCGCTGGCCTTTGCGATCTGTCCGTACTCGATGCATTCCTCCGTGCGTATAGCGCCGGTGCCAGCAATCAGCGGCAGCCGTCCGGCGATGATTTCTTTTGCAACCTGTATGCATTGAGCGCGCTCCTGCTTGTCCTGCGCATAGTACTCGCCCGTGGTGCCACCAACGATGATGCCATGCACCCGCGATGCAATGAGATGTTCGATCATGACCTCGAAGCCCGCGAAATCGATCGAATAGTCGGCGTTGAACGGCGTAATGACCGGCGGGTAAATACCCTCGAATTTCATCTGTTCTCTCCCGTCAGTGCTGGCGTCTTGCTTTGAGACGACTGATTGTACACAATATGTCGGCTGGAAAACATACTGTTTGCATATTGCTGCGCCGAGAATAATGGCATTACCACAAGTTAAGAAACCCAAACAAAAGCGCGGTCAGGGGGCGGTACGGGTTTACCGCAAACTGCGGCAAGATATCCTGCGGCTCAACATTGCGCCGGGGGAACTCCTGGACGAAACTCGATTGAGCCAGGCGTTCAAGTTGTCCAGGTCTCCCGTGCGCGAAGCCATGGTGCGCCTGGCCAGCGAGGGCCTGATCAAGACCCTGCCCAACAAGAGCACCATTGTCGCTCCTTTGAACATCGAGGAGTTTTCGGCATATATCGACGCGCTGGATCTGGTTCAACGAATCACAACAAGATTGGCCGCGAAGCTGAGGACACCGGATCAACTGAAATCGATCAAGGCCTGTCAGGCGACCTTTGAAAAAGCCGTCCATGCCCACGACGTGCTTGCCATGATCGAAGCCAACCACGATTTTCACGTTGCCATCAGCAACGCCTCCCAGAACCGGTATCTCAGCGAATTCAATTCGCGCCTTCTGGACGAGGGCAGGCGTTACTTGCGCCTTTACTTCCGTTCGTTCAACGATACGCTACCGCCCGAACTCAATGATGAGCATCACCGGATAATCAACGCCATTGACAGCCGGCAGGAGGACCTTGCCGAGCGGTTGGCCCATGAACACAGCATACAGGTTAGTGAGCGATTCCTTCAGTACTTGTCACGGCGCCAGACCGCTGAGCTATCGGTGTTTCCACCAAAGGCCTGAGCCGGGCGCCACCGCAAGCGGTCTCACTCGAATGAGGCCGGGGATCCCGATCCGGCAACCCAATCTGTTGTTCACTGGCCACAAGCGCCATGGCTTCTGTTCTATGATCTTCTTTATAACTCAACTGCCGTACCTTGCGACTGGATCTCCGAGAACTTCCCTGTCGGGCTCGATCCCCAGACCCGGGTGCTCCGAGGCTTGCATCGTCCCGTCGACCCTTTGCGGCGCTCCGCCGGCGTTACTCACCGTGACGTATGAGTTGAAGTCGGTGGACGAGAAGCGATAGGCCTCCGGTGTCGAGTGGGCCAGGTGCGCGATGGCG